>CAMCER010000240.1 GCA_945873875.1 uncultured Clostridia bacterium | reverse complement strand
TTTATCCTTCGGGTCTTCAGAGGGCTCGTTAACGGGTCTGAAATCAGCAGTTTTTACCGGTGCTGCTTCACTCTTTCTGTTCTCAGCGTCTTTTATATAATCTTCATCCGATTTGAGCACCAGAAGTTCATAAGCTCTTGCTGTTTTCTGTTTTCGTGCAGAAGGAGGCTTTTTTTCTCCCTTCGGCAGATCAGGACCGTTTTTGAGATGCATCCGGTCGTATTTATATTTGTCTTTTTTACTGATCATTTGGCTCTACCAGATACATTTTTCCCGTGCTGTTATCAACATAGACTGTGCCTTTTTCCTGAAGGTTCGAACCTGAATTCTCATCAGTCTTTCCCTGTGTAGTGGTCAGTTCTGACTGATCCACTTCTTTCATGGAGTCTTCATCCATCTGGGTGACTGAACCGTTATTGATACTGATGTGAAAGTTCATGATCAGCGCCAGCATTATGCCCACTGCAAGAACCAGCATCACATCAGCAAGGTTAGAGACACCGGACATCGGGTTCACATCATCTTCTTCAAACATATTTCTGTGTTCTCTGACTAATCTGTTTTTCATCAGTTCTTCTCCACTTCGAGTACACATTCCATGAGAGTTTCAAGTATCGACATGTCATTGGCATACCACCGTTTCCTTATCACTGAGATCACGGTGCAGACTGCAGCGCATATAAGGCCCATGATGGTGGTATCGAAAGCTGTAAGCAGCGACTGGGACAAAGTAAAAGTATCTCCGCGTCCCAGGGCTATTATTCCCGGTCCCAGAGGAATCAGTGTGCCCAGAAGGCCGAAAACCGGACCAAGACGGATGACGATATCAGACAGTTTTACTATCTTATCGCATCTTCCTCTGGCCTCATCAATAAGACGGACTGCCAGAGCTTCTCTCATCTGGTTAGTAAGTTCTTTATGGTCTGTCACTTCTATAAGTGATATCTTCTGGCGCTTCAAAAGCCCGCTTCGTTTGATGCATAAAGCAGGCGGTATTTCCTGTTTTTTTATGTCATCTACCAGTTTCGGAAGCCATACCCTCAGGTGTCTTCTTTCTGTTATGGCTTCAGCTATGATAGTGCCGACCAGTACTAACGTGAATGCAAGTATACAAAGAAGCACTACTATTACAGGTTTTTCTAAACTTGCGCATATAGAACGCATTATGGTCCCTAATTCAGATGTCTGATTCATAACTGTTCGTAAGTCCTCTTAGCTCTTTCTGTCCACTTTATCTGGCTGCGGTAATATACTGACTGTCCTGTTATGCCGCAAAGCACGGCGATACCGGCAACTATTATTATCCATTTGAATAGTTTTGAGCCTGCAACGCTTTCTTTCAGTTCTTTATCTGCTGCAGATATCTCAAATACTTTCCTGGCATCTTCTCCGCTTCCGGATGCAGCTCCGCCGGCGCTGCCCTGCATCTTCGCAGTTCCGGTCCCGTCAATGGATATTTTCCCTCTTCCGCTTCCGCTGGCATTGCTGTCTCCTTCACCGGTCGATGCGCCGTCTCCGTTATTTTTGCCTGACCCGCTGCCGTCTCCGTCACCGCTTGTAGTGCCGGTTCCGTTCCCGTCACCGTTATCAGGTTTATCACCATCGTCAGGATCATTCCCCTGGTCGTCAGGATCATCAGAGTCTTCGCTGCCGCTGCCGCCTTCTCCCGTAGCAGTAAGTGTCCCGTAGGTTTTACCGTCGTATGTGGCTTTTATCTCAGCTGTTCCCTTTCCTGTGAAAGTCACTGTCCCGTCAGAAGAGGCCTTTGCGGCTTTCGTATTGCTGCTTGATAAAACTACATCCTTTGCTATCTGCTGAGTAAGAAAATCATCAGGTGTATCTACCTGTACGGTTACTTTCTTTTTTGATCCGACTTTGCCTTTGAGATCCGTAGCCTTAAGAGTTATGCTCGGTGATCCTTCGAACCAGATGTGCACCTTATTGACCATCTGAGCGTGAAGGTTTCTGGTGATCTCATTGGGCGCAGCCTGTCCGAATATAAGTACAGGCTTGCCGGCAGTACCAAGACCTGAAAAGTCAAGATATGATGCCGGAGCATAGCCGCTCCATTTTGCCGGTTTAGTACGCAGTGCCAGCATGGGCTGGACTTCTCTCCTGTCATCCCAGGCTTCAGATGAAAACTGTTTGCTTTCATAATCAAACACCTTTTCAAGTGTATAGTGTCTTTCCGGGTTTTCCATAAAAACAGACGGATCTTTGTTATAATCTTTTACTATTTTTTTCAGTGAATCAGCGCAGCTGTATCTGGAAGCAAAAAGCTGGCTTTCCTGCCACTGTTTCGCAGCGCCCTGATATGATGAGCCATCAGATGTGAAGAAGTTATAATAAAACACTGAATGTCTGTCTATTCCGGCATATTCAAGTATATCCGAAAGATATATCCCCTCTGCTTCTGTTGAACCCAGAGTGCTGCCATTAGCTATCCATGTGTAAACTTCCCTGTGAGTGCCGCAGGAAGATGCCAGTTCAGAAAGAGATACTTTTTTC
>CAMCER010000239.1 GCA_945873875.1 uncultured Clostridia bacterium | reverse complement strand
CGGCCTTAATACTTCATCGCCCCATTTACGCAGATCCTCTGCCGTGGTATCCCACGTGCTGTAGTTGCTGATCCTCGGCTGGAAGATGGTCAGCCTGACGGTTTCGATGTCATATAACATGTCTGCCATCGTGAGGACGCCAAGCCCGTATGCTTTGAGCTGGTCATTATCCTCGGCTGACACCTCAACACCCCTTCCGAGCTTTAAATCGATGATTTGAGCGACTTTTTCTGTGATGATGACCATGTCAGCGGTTCCGAAGCATTCGTCGATATAATCGCTAATATCGACCTTCTGCTCTACTGCGAAAACAGGACTCTTGCATTCCTGCTTTGCCGCTTCGATCTCACCAACGACGAATGTCACGTATTCGTTAACAGCATCGACCAGATCATCCGTGTAATATTCTGATGAAGGCCTGCGCTTCTGGAGCTTCAGGTGCTTTTTGATTAGGTGTTCCGCGAGAGCATGCCCGGCAGATCCCTCTGCCGCGTACATGCTTTCTTCGTCATCAAACTGCTCCGATAGCACCAGCGACGGTGTGCAGTTCAGCACCCTGTGGAGTGCTGACGGGGAGCACCTTGCATGAGCACCCATTACAGTGCCTCCGCGTCTTTCATCAAGGCCGGGTAGTCCTTCGGATCGACTCCGGACAGACGCCCGGACTCATACTTCAGGAGGAGGTCTTTGACTTCTTTTCTTTTCCCGTCCTGACTCTTTGCTGCAAGGACTGCGCGAATGTCCTCAATAGAGATTTCACTCTCCACGGGAGCTGCCGCAGCAGCTTCTGCGCCTTCCTCAGTCTCAACGCCAGCCAGTTCACGGTAGCCCTCAGCCAGCATGTCGTATGCTTCTGCGATTTTTCTGTATGTGTTCTGCATGATTCTTCCCTCCTACCACCTGCTCCGAAAAAAGCGGAGTCCTTTGATTACTGTGCGGTAACGATCGTCAAGCCTGTCATCCAAGATCAGAGTGTCGGTGTCGATACGGCTCAGGTTCTCGTCATAGAGTTTGACGGGTATCCCGATCTTCTTTGCCTCTTCGATCTCATATTCCATCCCGGCAGTGATGTTAGTGCCGACGATCCACATCTCGTCACAATCCTTCATGAGCTGGACGCCCATCTTGATTCCCTGAATGCGTTCGTACTGGCTGTCTTCTTTCAGAAACTGTGGGAAATACAGATGTGGAACGATCGGTATATCACCTCTATGAATGACGAGGCTGGCGGCGAATCTTGCGCCTTTGATATTGCTTTCCACATCATCGCCCCGGTACGGGCTACAGATAAAAACTTTATCCATGATTAAAATCCTTTCTTTACATTCGGCTCTCATGGCCGTGGGTTGTTACTTTCTATTGCAATCAAGAGCGTAGTTCGAATGCTCCCGGACGAGCTGTTCAAGAACGATGCGTTCTTCCTCCGATGCCCTACTCATCAGATTCAGAAGCACTTCGGTCTGTTTCCGGGACAGAGTGTTCTTGTAGGGGTGAAAACTCTTGTCCAGACGAACACCACCGCCGTTGCCTCGAACCGTCTCCAGAGGATACTGAGTCGTCAGGATTTCTATATCCGTCCTGAGTGTCCGTGTCGTCACGCCGAGCTCTCGGGCAAGATTCGTCATATTCTCTTGTCTCCGAGCGACCATGATTTTCATGATCTCTTCCCGGCGTTCCGTTGCGGTCACGACTCAGTTCACCTCCTTTCTCTTGATCGTGTCTGTATGATAAAAGTCAAATAGGAAGGGTAATTTCCGGTTTGACTAACTTTTGCTAAAAAGTTTTCAGTCGGCGTCGATCTGCTGAAGATCTCCGAATACCGACCAAAGGTCGCAGTCGCTGATCTCTTCGATCTCACTTATTCCATAAAAGGTTAAAATGGAATCGACGCGATCCGCTCCTTGCTCGCTTGCGATCTTGTCAGCCAGATACTCGATGCTCGATACCAGGCTTTCACGTTCTGCTTTTGTCATTGAAGTGTCCTCCTTACTTAAGTTCTGAGAACACGATAGCAAAACGGAACCTCTGATCTGGGGACGCAAAGGTGGGCTTTGGTAGTGAATGGTAGGCAATAAAAAAACAGCTACCACCGCGTTTGGTAGTAGCTGTCATATGGCTATGTATATTCTTTTTTTATTTTACGTTCCACGGATATCCGTACAGTTCATTCCCACCCGGATCAAGCTGTAACACTTTTGTCTCTTCCGTGATCCTTTCGACTTCTGGGGTATATGATTCATTCTTGTCGAAGGAAATAATGATCTGCTTCCCAGCTTCCATATATAACTTCAGGATCTTTTCAATTGGCGCATCGCCTATATTTTTGAAAAGTAGTGAATCATGTACCAGAAGTGGCAGCTTTGTAAGCTTCAATACTGAAAGATCGAAAACGATCCAACTTTTATATGCTGTACCCGTTCCATCATCCTTCGGTGTGTGGAATGAATAGTTCTGTCCGTCCTTCAGATCAAGAACAGGAGCGTATGTTTTGCCGTCGTATATGATATCGTTA
>CAMCER010000238.1 GCA_945873875.1 uncultured Clostridia bacterium | reverse complement strand
CCGCTGACGGTATCCTGGTACTTTACATGAACGTGGCTTCAGGACTGGTGGTATATCCCAAGGTCATCGAGGCAAGGCTCATGAGCGAGCTTCCGTTCATGGCGACAGAGAACATCCTTATGGATGCTGTAAAAGCAGGCGGCGACAGGCAGGAGCTCCATGAAAAGATACGCCAGCATTCTATGGCTGCAGGAAAGAGAGTAAAAGAAGACGGCGAGGCCAACGACCTGGCAGACAGGATCGCAGAAGATTCTGCTTTCAACATGACAAAGGAACAGATCATGGCCATCATGAAGCCGGAGAATTTCGTGGGCTGCGCGCCGGAGCAGACAGCCCGCTTCCTTGAAAATTCAGTGAAGCCGGTGCTGGAAAAGAACCGTGAGCTTTTAGGGCTTTCAGGAACAGTGACAGTTTAAGGATCGTTTTTGGTTTTGTTTAAAATATCAGTTATATCCGGCCGGCAGCCGTCCGGCCAGCAAAGGAGTTTTTAATGGTAACCGCTATCGTAGGCGCCAACTGGGGCGACGAAGGAAAAGGGAAAATAACGGATCTTCTGGCAAACAGCTCAGATATCGTCATCCGCTTTCAGGGCGGGAGCAACGCAGGACACACTATCGTAAATGACTACGGCAAGTTCGCACTGCACATGCTGCCCTCCGGAGTGTTTTACTCTCACACCACCAACATCATAGGAAGCGGAGTGGCACTGAACATCCCTTATCTCATAAGAGAGCTTTCTGCTCTCACCGACGGCGGAGTACCGGAACCGAAGATCCTCGTTTCCGACAGGGCCCATGTGGTCATGCCTTATCACATACTCTTCGATGAGTACGAGGAAGAAAGGCTTGCCGGCAGATCCTTCGGTTCGACAAAATCCGGCATCGCGCCGTGTTACTCCGACAAATACGCAAAGATCGGTTTTCAGGTATGCGAACTTTTCGAGGACAAAGAAACGCTCATGCCCAAGATAGAAAATGTCTGCGTCCAGAAAAACGTGCTTCTTGAAAACCTCTATCATAAAGAACCTCTTTCCTCTGAGGAGCTTTACAGTACCATGATGGAATACAGGGAAATGATCGCGCCTTACGTATGCAACGTTTCCGCCTTCCTTCACCAGGCTCTGAAAGATGGAAAGAACATACTGCTCGAAGGTCAGCTGGGAGCGCTGAAAGATACAGACCACGGCATATATCCCATGGTCACCTCTTCTTCCACCCTTGCCGGTTTCGGCAGCATCGGCGCAGGACTTCCTCCTTACGCCATCACTGACGTCATCACAGTGGTGAAGGCATACTCCAGCGCAGTAGGCGCAGGAGCATTCGTCAGCGAGATCTTCGGCGATGAGGCTGAAGAGCTGAGAAGACGCGGCGGGGACGGCGGCGAGTACGGCGCCACCACAGGCCGGCCAAGGCGAGTAGGCTGGTTCGACGCGGTAGCTACACGCTACGGATGCATGATGCAGGGCGCCACACAGGTGGCACTGACTGTAGTGGATCCTCTGGGATATCTGGACGAGATCTCCATCTGCATCGGCTATGAGATAGACGGGAAAGTGACGGATCACTTCCCTAACACCACAGAGCTGGAAAAAGCAAAGCCGGTGCTGAAAAAACTTCCGGGATGGAAGTGTGATATCAGAGGCATAAAAGAATTTTCCCTGTTGCCGGATGAGTGCAAAAATTATATCCTTGAAATAGAAAAGGCCATCGGGGTGCCTGTGACAATGGTATCCAACGGTCCTGAAAGAGACCATATAATAAGACGTACTTCAGAACTTTAACAGTTTTTATATAAAGACACCGGTTCTACGAATAAATGCGGGAAGGAAAGACCATGTATAAAGCAACCATGCGTTCTGCC
Source organism: uncultured Clostridia bacterium (assembly GCA_945873875.1). The sequence continues at coordinate 652 of CAMCER010000238.1, read as the reverse complement.
TGGGCAGAGATCAATCTCATAAACCTTGAACACAACCTGAGGAGCATAGCAGCGAAGGTGGGCCTTGATAAAGAGATCATAGCCGTAGTAAAAGCTGATGCTTACGGACACGGTTCTGTTAAGGTCGCCCAGACTCTCCACGATAACGGTGTAAGGACCTTCGCGGTCTCTTCCATTGAAGAGGCTCTCACCTTGAGAGAAGGCGGCATAAAGGACAAGATCGTTCTCTTCTGTCTGGTGCCCGACATCTGCGCGGACATCGTTATAGAGCACGACCTCATTCCTATGATCAGCAATTATTCTTCGGCAAAAGCTTTCTCAGACGCAGCAGAAAGCGCCGGGACAACGGTCTGCGGATTTGTCGCCATAGATACAGGCATGGGCCGTATCGGTTTTCTGACTGACGACGAGAATGCTGATGATTCAATTGAAGAGATCGTACAGATCAGCAAACTCCCGGCATTTGAGATCCGGGGGCTGTTCTCGCATTTTTCCTGCGCAGACTGCGAAGACCAGAGCTTTTCCGCAGAGCAGCAGGAAAGATATAAAAACTTCGCCGGACGCCTTGAAGAAAAAGGGATCTCTCCTGAGATCAACACTTTCGCCAACAGCGCAGCTGTCCTTGAGCTGCCCGGCGCATACTTCCAGGCTG
>CAMCER010000237.1 GCA_945873875.1 uncultured Clostridia bacterium | reverse complement strand
TGAAGTCTTTCTCCTCACCGCATTCCTGCGATTCAATTATGCGGGCTCGCATTGCAATGGCCGCGGCTACAGTATATTTACCATATGAAGTCTCAATGAAAGTGCTCGCATTGGATTCAACGATGGCCGCTTCGATCATCTGATACCTGTCGATCAGGTCTTTTATCTGCTGCAGGGAAGACTTAGCCTTTTTAGCAAACTCAGCCTTCTTGATCCTGCCGTTCATGACTTCTGTGTTGTTTTTCTTCATCGTATCAGCAAAGCTGGCATTAAGGATCTTGTCGTTGATTTTCTTGACCAGAAGGTCACGCTCGTCCAGCGCCTGTGTGATTAACATTTTATTCATTTTCTTTTCTCCTCGTACGATTTATTTTTCTTGCACTTTTTCATTCAAAAAAATGTCTCTCAGTAACTTGCACAATACAGATCGTGCTGCTCTGTTTTGCTTTTGCTGAGATTAGTTTAGCCGGCCGAGGATTCAAAAAGGTCGTTTGCGAGACGACAATTTCCTTTTTTTCAGATTTTTCTAATTGGCTGTTTTATCAGCTCGTTTCTCCCCAGCGCTTATCCTGCATAATAAAAACGGGCCTCTTTCAAGGCCCGTAATTATCCGCAACTTTACCCCATCTTCAAAGCATCATTTTTTGAATGAAGATACCGGTAATACTGATTCGTGCTTACAGAAAGTGATATGTGATCCTCACTTAACTTTGACAGAGTAAACTCTGGAAAGCACGCCGTTATATCTTTTGCCTCCTTTGGTTTTATATGGGGCTACTTTGATATAATATTTCTTGCCTTTTTTCAGGTTTTTGAACTTTATGGTCGTCCCGGCAGCACCTTTGCTGATAACATTTTTTGATCCGGCCATGCTGCTATTGAGCGAATATCTTACCTGATAACCGCTGCACCCTGTATATTTCTTTACTTTAACGGTTATACTTCCCTTCGAAGAGCTGAGAGAAGCCGTAGTTTTTGCCATGTACCGGTAACTGATCTTTGACCATGTGCCGCGAACCCATTTGCCGTCTTTCTGACCGTATGTAGTTACCTTGAACTGGAACAGCTGATTCTTCTTCAGGTTCTTAATAGTGAAAACAGTCTTTCCAGAAGTCCACTTGTACGTCCACTTTGCAGCTCCGGCCTTCCTGTATGCTATCCTGTAGTTCTTGGCACCTTTGACTTTAGCCCATGTCAGTTTCATGCTTTTCTTTGAAACGTTTCCATATGTCCCTATTTTTGAGGCATTTATTCTCGTAATGCTGCTCGTCGCCTTTGCGGCATTTGCTGCTTTATCTGTTGGTGTGATTTCATCTATGCTGTTTCCTTCAACAGCATCTGTTGACGCCGGCACTAACTTGGGGATCGTCTCAGTTTTCTTGTTGCCGCACTTTTTGCATGTGTATGTTCTGGTCCCTGCAGAATCGTAAGTTGGCTCTTTCGTTATCACACCCGGGCCGTAGTCATGTCCGGTTGCTTTGATAGTAATATCTTTCGACAAAGCCTCATTTTCTGCAGCTTCATCAAGATAGTCGCATCCGCAAACGCTGCAGTGCCAATGCTCTTTTGTCCCGGACTCTGTGCATGTTGCCTCAACTGTTTCAACAAACTCAATATCATGAGTTCCTGTGATGCTTTCTGTCTTTATGTGAGAATTATCGTGCCTGCAGGTATAGACTTTCTCACCATTTTCAAGGCAGGTCGCCTCTTTAGTTATCCTGCCGCTAGTCCAGTCATGGCCCAGGGCGGGAACTGTCACTGCATAGGAATCTTCACAATTCCTGCATGTGAAAGTCTTGATCCCCTTCACAGTACAGGTCGGATTTCTGGTTATCTCGCCTTCATCATAATCATGCCCGGTCGCGGGGATTTCTTCTGTCCTTGTATGCGCAGCATCATGCCTGCAGGTGAAAGTCCTTATGCCGTTCTCTTCACAAGTTGCCGGTTTAGTGATCTTCCCGCTGTTCCAATCGTGTCCCGTTGCTCTGATCACAGTAGAAGCAGCTGTGATTTCTTCATCTGCGTTTTCATCAGCATACAGCTTATCGCACTTATCGCATGCCCAGTATTCAATGTTGCCGTTTTTCGTGCACGTTGCAGCCACTGCATCGACGTGGCTCAGTTCATGTCCGTGTCTGATGATCTCCTTTTTGGTATGAGACGGATCATTCGTACATGTGTAGAGTTTTACGCCATCTTCTTCACAGGTGGCTTCTTTAATGATCCTGCCATTATCCCAGTCATGGCCAACAGCTTCAATGGTTTTCTGATTTTTTACGGCATCGCAATTGCTGCAATGTATTGATTTTGATCCGTTCTCAGTGCATGTTGCTGCTTTGTCGATCGTGTAGTCATTATCCCAGTCATGACCTTTCGAAGGTATCACTTCTGTTATTCTATCTCCACAAACGCCGCACACCTTTTCCCGAACGCCTTGTTCTGTGCACGTTGGCTCCTCAGTTACAGTCCATTCTCCATATGTGTGATCCGTAACTGCTGTGACAGTGTCCTCAGGTTCGATTA
>CAMCER010000236.1 GCA_945873875.1 uncultured Clostridia bacterium | reverse complement strand
CGATTGACATCGAGCTTTACGCCAATGGAAAGAAAGTCCAGACCAAGACCGTTCGTCCGGACAGCAAAGGCAACTGGACATATGAGTTCACCAACCTGTACAGATATGAGAAAGGTGAGGAGATAGAATACACCATCAAAGAGGTAAAGACTCCCAATACCGGAGATGCCCTGGATTCGTACATACCGGACGTGGATGGGCTTGATGTGACCAACACATACAATCCCTTCGGAGATCTGAAGGTAAGCAAGATTATAGCCGGCACTACCGAAGTATCGGAAGACGCAGAATTTGCTTTCACATTTGAATTCACCGAGGAGAAAGAGGAAGACGGCGAGACTGTCGACGCGCCTGTCTTCGACGAATTTGATTACGAGATCCTGGATAAGGACGGGAAGCCTGTCCTTGACGATGAAGGCGAGCCGCTCACAGGCAAAGTGACCACCAACGGCGAAGTAAAGATCAAAGGCGGCCAGACCATTCATGTGACAGACATACCTGAGTATATCAAGTACACAGTGACAGAAGAAGAACTGGACGGTTTTACGCTGACCAGTGCTTCAGGCAGCACAGGGATCATCGAGCCGAATAAAACTGCCAAAGCTGAATTCACCAATACCTACAGCGCCAAAGGACAGTACAACCCGACAGTAAAGAAAGTCCTCTATAACAGGACGCTGACCAAGTATCAGTTTGGTTTTGAGCTTTATGAGGTCACCGAGAATGACGAAGGTGAGGAGGTCGAGGAGCTTAAGAGCACGGCTACCAGCGGCTCTGCCGAGACAGTGAACAAACGGGACGACGGTACTGTAGACTCCTCAGAGGCAACGGCGACCTTCAACGGTCTTCGTTATACTCAGGAAGACCATGGAAAGACCTTCAGATACCGCATCAGGGAAATAGACAGAGGTAAAGACGGATATACATATACGAAAGACATCTGCGAACTTGAAGTATCCGTAACAGATAACGGCGACGGCACGCTGAAGATCGAGCCGGTATACAAAGATGCAGAAGGAAATCCTGTGACTCCCGCGGTATTTGAGAACACCTACGAGGCAGAAGGAAACACCACTCTTCTGGCATGGAAGAGCCTGACGGGCCGCAGTCTGGAGGAAGACGAATTCACATTCGAGCTTCTTGATGAGAACGGCGACCCGATCGAGAACGAAGACGGAACAGCAGTGACTGTAAAGAACAAGTCCAACGGGACCGTCACATTCGATCCGACAGAGGTAGAAGCCCTCAATTACGATGAGAAGGATATAGGAAAGACATATTACTACGCGATCCGCGAGAAGAAGGGAAGCGACGAGACCGTTATATATGACGGAAAAGTCTACGGCTACGCCGTGAAGATAATCGACAACGATGACGGCACGCTTTATGCTGAGCAGTCTCTTGCGACGCCTGTGTTCGATGCGGACGATCCGGACAAGATCGTCAGCTGGGAGACGGAAGGAGCCAGACTTCCTGTATTCGAGAATGAGCTGAAGGACGGCGGTTTCTCCATCACCAAGACCACTGTGGATTCTGAAGAGGCAGATCCGACTCAGGAATTCCGCTTCAAAGTCCGCCTCATCGGAGACAGAGTAACAGACGATCTGGTAAAAGACTACACCATCACACCTGCGAATGACGATTCTGACACGCCGCAGTCTGCTCCGAAGGCAGCTCCGAAAGCAGCAGCGATGGAGATTGCTGATGCAGAAACGGATACAGATGAAGATACAGACACGGCATCAGGTGTAAAAACTGCTCCGAAGGCAGTGGCCAAGGTATCTGCTGCATCCGCACCTGCGAAAGCAGCGGGCGAGACTGTACTGTATTCCGGAAAAATCGACGCGCTGACAGATACTAGCATTTGGAACTTTACAGCTATAATTTACGCGGCTCCAGCAGGCACAGGCAAGGTATACTGGACGGGCGTTCGCGATGATGTTAATGGAAACGGTTCTAAATACAGCGGAGTAGACTGGCGCATAACAAGCGACGGAGAGCTCATAATAGGAAAAGAAGGAGAGGCACAGTACTTCTATCCATGGCGCGCGAGACAGTTTGACATTTACCCGAATACATCGCAGTCCGGATACATGGTCCCGACTTCACAGCGGAGTGCGGCAAAACGGTGCTACACCTGGTATCCGTACAGAAATCAGATCAAGTCTGTACGTTTCGAAGGAACTGTCTACGGTCAGGGTGATATGAACGGCATGTTCAATGACTTCACGAAACTGGAAAGTGTTGATTTCGACGGCTTTGACACGTCTCGTGCAAATGGACTGGGCTATCTGTTCTATAACGACTCAAAGCTGACGACCATAAAGAATCTGGATAAGCTTGACACCAGCCAGATGACATGGATGAACTATACCTTCTTTGGATGCAGCAGTCTTAAGGAGATAGATGTTTCAAATATAACAACTCCTTCGCTGACATATTTCGGATGGATGTTCAGTGGATGCAGCTCGGTTGAATATCTGGATCTTTCCGGATTCGACCAGAGAAGTCCGCGTGTGGTCACAA
>CAMCER010000235.1 GCA_945873875.1 uncultured Clostridia bacterium | reverse complement strand
ATCAGGGAAATCATGATGAACCTGGATAAGCGCGGAGAAATCGACTACGATGAGATACAGGATCAGATCCACGCTTTTTATAAAAGACTGAAAAAGGCAAATAAGTCACGCCTGGAGATATTTAACGAGATTGCGGGGAAGATACACCGCGTTACCCTGCAGGACGATATCTACTGCCAGATCGTTGTCTCCTATTTTGTTCAGAGCTGCGAGGTTTTCGATGCAATTACCGAATAAACTGTATTCATATAAAGCAAGCACCCTGGAACTGGTTCCCAAGGTGCTGACCGAACTGAAAAACGGTCCTAAAGAAGTGAAGGACTTATTCCTTGTGATGAGACCGGCTCTGGCCGATGCTACGGACTTTTTGTCCGTCATGGACTGCCTGTATGCTCTCCGGGCGGTTGATATCAATGAAGATGGGGAGGTGTACTCATGCTTATAGAAATGACCTCACCTGCGTTTAAGGAAAAAGGAAAAGAACGGCCTCCAATCCGTTTCAAAGACGGATTGAACGTCGTTCTTGGAAAAGAGGATGGCGAGAACTCCATCGGCAAGTCCTCCGCCATGCTTGCTATTGATTTTGTATTCGGCGGCAACACCTATCTTGCCAGCGATGGTGTAAAGCATATCGGCGACCATACGATATTCTTCACCTTTGCTGTTGACGGAAAGCCGTACTTTGCCCGCAACACTGCGTCCCCTGATGACATCCATGTGTGTTCCGAGGGATACCAGCTGACCGGGGATGTCTGGACAAAGCAGGAATTTGCCAACTGGCTCAAAGAAAAATATCATATCGACTTCTCCGGGCTTTCGTTCCGTGAGACCATGAGCAGTTTCTTCCGCATCTACGGCAAAGAAAATACGGACGAGCGCCGTCCGCTCAAAGGGCTCCCCGGCGAGAGCATGCAGAAGTCCATCGACATACTTGTGAAGCTGTTTGACCGCTACAAGGACGTGGAGGTATTTAACGGCCGCCTTGAGGAACAGAAGAAAAAACTGGCGGCATACCGCGAGGCTCGGAAATACCGCTTTGTTCCCGACTTGGTTGGCGGCAAGACGCAGTACGACGAAAATGTTGCGCAGATTCGCAGCCTGCAGGTAGAACTCGACAATCTGACCGCAGAGCAGGTGGAAGATCAAAAAGGTATAGATATAGAAAAAAGCCGCATCAAGTCTCAGCTGCAGGCAAGCAAACTGCGCCTTGAGACTGAAATGCAGTCCAAGCAGCGCAGGCTGAACCTGCTGAACATGAGCCTTGAATACGGCTTATACCCAACGGAAGCGGATCTGTCCGCCTTACAGGAGTTTTTCCCGGAGGTGAACATCCGCAAACTATATGAAGTTGAAAAGTATCACCAGAAACTGGCGGCTATCCTTGACGAGCAGTTTTCTGCCGAACGTCAGTCTGTTGAGGGAGAAATCGCCGATCTGCAGGAACAGATAAAGGCATTGCAGACGCAAATCAGCGAACTCGGTTTTGTCGGAAACCTCTCCAAGGAGTTTCTGGACAAGCACTCCGAGATCAAAGGTCGCATCGACGCATTGAAAGCACAGAATGAGGCTTACCTTACGTTGACCGACCTGCAGGATGCCCGCAAGAAGGCAGATGAAATGCTGAAACGCGCTATCGAGGATATCCTTGCGGACATTGAGCGTTCCATCAACGACAAGATGAAGGAATTCAACGACTCCCTCTTCACGGAGTCGCGCAAAGCTCCTCATCTGCACTTTAACGAATACAACAGCTACAGATTTGAAACGCCGGACGATACGGGAACAGGATCCAATTACAAGGGTATGGTGGTTTACGACCTCGCCGTTCTGTATCTTACGGCACTCCCGGCTATCGCGCACGACTCCCTTATTCTGAAGAATATCGGTGACGGAGCGGTTGACGGCATTATGAAAATATACGCGCAGAGCAGAAAGCAGGTGTTTATAGCGTTCGATAAGCAGGCGGCTTATATGCCGGATACTCAGAAAATATTAGCTGACAACACCGTATTGAAACTGTCTGATGGTAACTGTGAACTTTATGGTGAGTCATGGAATAAAGAGGTATCTCAAAATGAAGATGAGTTATAAGAAACTGTGGAAGCTACTGATTGACAAAGATATGAAGAAGACGGATTTGCGAAAAGCGGCGGGCATCAGTTCATCTTCTCTTGCGAAACTCGGCAAGGATGAGAATGTCACTACGGATGTACTGCTTCGCATCTGCAAAGCACTCGACTGTGAGCTTGATGACATCGTGGAGATTGAACGAACAGAGGAATAGGCGGAGAGACCGATTATATTCTGACCATACTGCTTTGGTGTTCAGTGGATATCTGTCGCAGTCGAGGTTGAGGATAAAGAATAATATTATCGAATAATAACCGCTAACGACCATTCATTAAGATGAAGGGATGAACTGAACGACCCTCGCCTAAAGGCGAGGGGTTCACTTAAGCGACTGAAAGTCGCCCACCAGCTAAAGCAGGTATATAGTGGTTACTCTTCATCAATCGTGAAATTATCTACAGGGTGTTCTTCATTGTGATGTTTTATATAAT
>CAMCER010000234.1 GCA_945873875.1 uncultured Clostridia bacterium | reverse complement strand
TACAGATAACGTACTTAGGATCGTCCTGTACTACTGCTGAGGATTCCCATTTCCTTCCTGTCGGGAAACCAGCGCCGCCACGGCCTCTGATGTTTGATTTCTTAACTTCGTCGATAACCTGTTCAGGTTCCATACCTGTCAGAACCTTCTCAAGTGCAACGTATCCGTCCATACCGATGTATTCGTCGATATTTTCAGGATCGATGAATCCGAGATTCTTAAGAGCGATTCTCTTCTGCTTAGCGAAGAACGGGATCTGCGGAAGTGAGTCTTCCAGCTCTTCCTCAACCTTATCGCCAGCCAGCAGTCTTTCTACTGCCTTGCCGCCCTTGATGTGGCTTTCCATGATCTCTGCAACGTCTTCCGGTGTTACGTGTGAATAGAGCACGTGATCCGGAGTAGTCATTACGAGAGGACCCTCAGCACAAAGGCCGAAGCAGCCAACTTTTATGAGATCGACTTTATCGCCGAGACCTTCTTTTGCGATAGCTTCTTCAAAAGCATCTGCAACTTTCAGTGATCCGGATGAAGCGCAGCCAGCAACTCCGCAGAGGAGGATGCATGTTTTGCCGTTTCCAGGAACACGGTCGAGACGAATAGCCATTTCAGCTTTCTTTTCTTCTCTGATTTTCTGTAATTCTGCTATAGTTTTTGCCATGTCTACACCTCCACTAATACTTTGCAAGGATGTCTGGTATATCATCTGGTGTGAGCTTACCATAAACATCTTCATTTATAGTGACAACTGGTGCAAGTCCGCAGGAACCAACGCATCTGCATGCGTCGAGTGAGAACTTTCTGTCTTCTGTGCACTGACCTACGTCAATACCGAGTTCTGACTTGATCTCGTCAAGAACGTTAGCTGCGCCCTTAACGTAGCAGGCAGTACCCATGCAAACGCTGATCTGATTGTCTCCCTTTGGATAGATGGAGAACTGTGCATAGAAGCTGACAACTCCGTAGATCTCTGCGAGAGGGATCCCGGACTTCTTGGAAATTGCAAGCTGTACTTCCAGAGGAAGATAACCGAACAATTCCTGTGCTTCATGGAGAATCGGGATTAACTTTCCACGAGTGTCTTTGTACTTAGTTACGATCGCATCAAGCTCTTTTTCCTTAGCCGCAACTTCAGCACAAACAGTAGGATTCTGAGTCATGTTGAAATCTCCTTTCATAAACAAACCTAAAAACCACAAATATATAGTCAAAAAATTATATACTTGCTACCCAAGGAAGAAAGTATCATATATATATATTATTTGTCAACGAAATTGAGAAGATTAGAAAAAAAGACGACAAACAAGTACTAAAAAGTCCTTTGAGGTAGCATATGCTAACTCGAAAACATCGAAAATAATGCCGTGCAAGCCTTTGAATTTCAACATTTTTATTCATTTGTCACCTTGAACGTCAAAAACGCAAATCAGTACATTTACAAATTATGGCAGGATAAATAGCATATGCCGGAAATATAGTCGGCATATGCCGGAAACCCCAGAAAAAAATCCATTTTGTTATTCATTTGCTCTTAACTTTTTAAGAAGGTTTTTTTATGTTATAATTCAATCTGTAAATCGGTATATCTGATGAGAGGATCATCCGGAAGCAAAGATCCGCATGTCCTCTTTATCATATTTTTTCCGGCGAAAGGTTCTGTAAATGGGATACAAGGTAAAACTCAATATTTTCGAAGGTCCATTCGACCTTCTCGTTTACCTCATCGAGAACGCCCAGATGAGCATATATGACATCCAGATCTCCGAGATCACCGACCAGTATCTGGCTCACATCGACCAGATGAAGCAGATGAAGGTGGAGGTGGCCACGGAGTTCATGGTGCTTGCTGCCGCCCTGATCGAGATCAAATCCAAGATGCTGCTTCCGAGAAAGCCGGCAGACGACGATAATCTCATCGTGGACGACCCGCGCACAGATCTGGTTGAAAAGCTTCTGGAATACAAGAGATTCAAGCTCCTGGCCGCCATGATGCAGGAAAAAGAGGAAGAAAGCTTCCATATATATGAGAAGCCTCAGGAGGACCTTTCAGTCTACACCAACGAACCGGACGAATATCTTTCACTTGACCTGGATAAATTCGTCACCGCCTTCGAGCTGTTCCTGCGCAGGAAGCAGAAGGTGGAGGAAATGGAAAAGCACTACGCCCGCATAGAAAGGCAGCGGCAGACCACAGAGGCGAAGATCGTCCACATACAGGACTTCCTTAAAGAGAGCAACAAGGATTTCGTCTTTTTCAGAGAGCTTCTGTCCCCTTCTTCCGACAGATACGACGTGGCGCTGACATTCGTGTCCATGCTTGAGATGCTGCGTCAGAGAAGGATCGAGGCAGAGCAGAAATACAACTTCGGTGATATAACCATCAAACCTACTGAGATGCTGGAGCAGGCACAGGAGATCGCTTCAGAAGAAGCGCTGCCTGACGCCGTAAAGAATTAGGAGAACCCGGTAATGACTACGAAAAAAACTATCAAATCTGCATTTGAATCCATGATGTTCGTCTGGGGCGAGCCGCTGGATGTGAAACTGGCAGCAGAAATATTCAATATA
>CAMCER010000233.1 GCA_945873875.1 uncultured Clostridia bacterium | reverse complement strand
AGGCGGTATGATCTCAAGAGCGTCACACACCAGATTTATATATTCGTCCATAGATGAGAAGGGGACATAATCAGGGTGTTCCTGCCCCAGCGGTGAGTTTTTCACCACGTTGAGAAGGTGCAGTTTGATGCCGAAGATGTCTTTTGAAGTCACATATCTTACAGAATCCAGCATCATTTCCCGGTCCTCACCGGGGAGCCCGAATATCAGATGGACCACTGTCTTTATGCCCCGGGCAGAAAGGGCCTCTGCGGCTTTGTCGAATACAGAAAGATCATAACATCTGTTGATCTTTTCTGCGGTAGAGGCATGGATGGTCTGAAGGCCCAGTTCGACCCACATGAATGTCTTTTCGTTATATTCACTGAGAAGATCAAGGACTTCATCATCGAGGCAGTCGGGTCTGGTGGCAACTGCAAGCCCCAGTATGTCTTCATGACCTGAAAGAGCGCTGTCATAGACCTTGCGCAGCCTGTCTGCGGGAGCATAGGTATTAGTGTGGTTCTGAAGATAGGCTATGTATTTTGCGCATGGCCATTTGTCGGATAAAAGCCTGATCTGGGAAGGGATGTCCCCGGCAGTGTCGCCTGAGCCTGTGGAAGAACAGAATATGCATCCTCCTGTGCTTTTGGTGCCGTCTCTGTTAGGGCATGTGAAGCCGCCGTCGAGAGCCAGCTTCACCACCTTGGTGCCAAAGCGTTTTTTCAGATATGATCCGATGGTGTTTATGGGGTTTTCACGGGACAGTACGACCACGTTTTCCTCCTTGAAAAACCTTTATTTTTTAATGGTTTATGTGTTTTATTGGGTACTAATCCATGATATAATAAATCGTTAAAGTTGTGAATAGATTTTTGCGCCGAAAATGCGTGAAACAGCATGGAAAAATATACCGTATCCGGTGCCGCGAGAAAGCCGGATGCAGGTAAGAGGATCCTGAATGGGAGAGATCGTATCCGAAAAAAAAGAAAAGCCTTCTCTTCTGCTGCACAGCTGCTGCGGACCATGCAGTACGGCAGTGATCGAGAGACTTTACGATGATTATAAAATCACAGTGTTTTACTTTAATCCGAATATAACGGATGAGGAAGAATACCAGTTGAGAAAAGGGGCTCAGAGGGATTTTATCCAATCATTCAACGAAGAACACAAAGGCGGCGACCGGATAGATCTCATAGAAGGTGATCACGATCCGGAGGTCTTTTTTCGCGCGGCGAAGGGTCTTGAAGACGAACCTGAAGGCGGCGCGCGCTGCGCGGTATGCTTCAGGCTCAGACTGGCTGAGACTGCGGCGCTGGCTGACGAAAAAGGCTTTCAGCTGTTCGCGACTACGCTGACAGTCAGTCCCCATAAGGACTACTCCGTGATAAGCGGCATAGGAAAGGAACTGGAAGCAGTACATAAAGCAGATTTTCTGGACATGGACTTCAAGAAGAAGGCCGGCTTCCAGAGAAGCATAGAACTGTCAAAGAGATACGGGCTTTACAGGCAGGATCACTGCGGATGCAGTTTTGCAAGAAAGGCCCAGGAAAAATACAGAAAACAAACTATCGCAAAAGGAGAAAAAAACCAATGTCAAAACTGATTATACCCGAAGGGTATGAACCCATCATCGACCCGGGCCACAGCCAGGTCGCCATCAAAGAGATCAAGGATTTCTTTCAGCAGGAACTGTCACACTTCCTGGTACTGAGAAGGACATCAGCGCCGCTCTTCGTCACACCGGAAAGCGGACTCAACGATAACCTGAACGGAGTTGAGAGGACAGTCGACTTCACACTGAAGGATCTGGATGAGCGGCCTGTAGAGATCGTGCAGTCTCTCGCCAAGTGGAAGAGAATGGCCCTGGCAAGATACGGCGTAAGATCCGGCATGGGTATATATACAGACATGAACGCCATAAGGAGAGACGAGGAACTGGATAACCTTCACTCCATATACGTTGACCAGTGGGACTGGGAAAAGGTCATCGAGAAAGAAGACAGAAACGAAGAATATCTCATAGAGATCGTCAAGACCATATACGAAGTGCTGAAAGGCCTTGAGAAATTCGTAATGAAGAAGTATCAGGACATCTATCTGGGACTGCCTGAAGACATATTCATCATCACATCACAGGAGCTGGAGGACATGTATCCGGATAAGACGCCTTCAGAAAGGGAAGACCTTATCACTAAAGAGCACAGAGCAGTTTTCATCATGAAGATAGGAGGACTTCTTGAGTCGGGAATCAAACACGACGGAAGAGCTCCGGACTACGATGACTGGGAACTCAACGGAGACATACTCTTCTGGAACGATGTGCTCGAGTGTGCTTTCGAGATATCATCCATGGGTATCCGTGTCGATGAGGAATCACTGCTCAGACAGCTGAAGGAAGCCAACGCGGAAGACCGCCTTGCTCTGGAATTCCATAAGAAGATCATGAATAAAGAGCTGCCTTACTCCATAGGAGGCGGTATCGGACAGAGCAGGCTGTGCATGTATTACCTGAAGAAAGCCCACATCGGTGAGGTGCAGGTATCCATATGGCCTGACGATATGATAGCAGAATGCGAAGCGCATAAT
>CAMCER010000232.1 GCA_945873875.1 uncultured Clostridia bacterium | reverse complement strand
CCCTGTTGGCGTATTTGAACTGTCCTTTGAAGTTCCTGGCCAGAAGATCCATCTCAACGTGGAATCCCTGATCCCTGAGCTTTTTCATGAGTTTCAGCCCTTCTTCTCTGGCCGCATCTCCCATAACTGCTATGAGAGCGTCAGGACCTGACGGCTGTGGTATCTGGATCCCTGCAGCATCCATGGTCAGAAGCAGTCTTTCGATCCCAAGGCCGAATCCTACGCCCGGCACGTCCGGTCCGCCAAGCTCCTCTATCAGGTGATCGTAACGTCCTCCGCCGCACACAGTGCTCTGGGCTCCCAGACCGCCTGCTATGAATTCAAACGCCGTCTTGGTGTAATAATCAAGCCCTCTGACGATTCCCGGATCCACAGTGTAGCTGATGCCCATGGCAGTAAGGTTCTTTTTAAGATCTTCAAAAGCCTGTCTGCAGTCATCGCACAGGTAATCCAGCATCACCGGTGCTCCCTTGACCAGTTCCTGACAGATCGGGGATTTACAGTCAAGGATACGCATGGGGTTCCTCTCATATCTCTCTTTACAGGTGTCGCAGAGCTGATCGTATTTAGGCTCCAGGAATTTTCTGAGAGCCTCCCTGTGATCCTTTCTGCATTCAGGGCACCCTATGCTGTTTATCCTCAGCTCCACATCACTGATCCCCAGCTCAGTAAGGAATTCGTTTGCCAGAGATATCACTTCCGCATCAGCAAGCATGTTCTTCGTACCGAAGACCTCTATGCCGAACTGGTGGAAGGCTCTGAGTCTTCCGGACTGCGGCTTTTCATATCTGAAGCAGTCGATATCGTAGTAGTATTTCACAGGCTGAACTTCAGCGAACTGTTTATGCTCAACAAAGGCCCTTACTACCGGCGATGTGCCTTCCGGTCTCAGCGTTATGCTGCGCTTTCCGTTGTCCTGGAACGTGTACATCTCTTTCTGGACGATGTCAGTAGTGTCGCCTACTCCGCGGGCGAAAAGCTCTGTATGCTCGAAGACCGGGGTCCTTACTTCCCTGAACCCGTATTTCCTGCATATCTCAGCGAATTTCTTCTCAACGAAGTGCCACTTGTATATCTCATCAGTCAGGACATCTTTCGTCCCCTTTGGCGCTTTAGTAAGCATTTTTCTCCTCCCTGTATTTTTTCAGAGGCCAGAAAAGGTTTTTCCGTTTCCTTTCAAGCATCTCTTCTGTCCGTTCTATGTATATCTCGTAATTTGATACGTTGGCTACTCTTTCATGTCTGTTCTCTGACGGGAAATATACTTTTGATATCCCGCCGGCACCCAGGGCTATTATGGTCTGGGCCTCCTCCATGATCCTTATGTTATAAAGGCCTTCGTGTCCGGCAAGGCAGTAGCCTGTGTTCTCACCGGCCCCGGCCATCTGTTTCTGTCTGTAAAGATAATATGCTCTGTATCCTGCATCAGACATCCGCTCTTCACTTAGGCGGAGCATGTCTGACACTGTCTTCGCAGCCTTGTAATGATAGTCTCTGTCGACTCCTGCGAGCCTTGATGATCTTTTCACGGCCAGATCGTGGACAGTCACGTTTTCCGGGCCGTATGAAAGCACTCTGTCCAGAGTATGCGCGAAATCATCCACAGTCTCAGACGGAAGTCCCGCTATTATGTCGGCGTTGACAGTACGTATCCCTGATCCTGCTGCTATGCTGAAAGCTTTTTCGATCTCTTCCACACGGGTTTCTCTTCCGATGATATCCAGAGTCTCCTGCTTCATGGACTGGGGATTTACACTTATCCTGTCCACCCCGTGTCTCAGAGCTTCTGAAAGCTTTTCTTCTGTGATGGTATCTGCTCTTCCCGCCTCAAGTGTGAACTCTCTGGTCTCAGGCGATATGAACAGGTTTTCCGTCTTTTCAAGGAACCGGCCAAGGGTTTCTGCATCCAGTGTGGTCGGCGTCCCTCCGCCTATATACACAGACTCTGCATAAAGCCCCATCTCATCCATGCTGCCTGCGACCATATCCATCTCCCGGTCAAGGCTCTCAAGATATCTGCTGATCTCTTTTTCATCCTTCTGGTTTGAGGTAAAAGAGCAGTAAAGACATCTGGTGGGACAAAACGGTATGCCGATATATACGCTTACAGATCTTTCGTCGGGCTGTCCTGAAGTATCCTGCTGATACCGGTATATGTCCAGGGCTTTATCGGCTTTCTCTTCTGTGACGCAGTAACTGTCAAGAAGTATCCTCCTCGCCTCTTCGAAACTGCCGCCGCATGATCTTACGATCTCTCCGGCGAGTTTCACAGGTCTGATGCCTGTGATTATGCCCCAGGCCGGGATGATGCCGGTAAGATTCCTCAAAGCAAGATAAATATCCTTCTTCAGAACGTTCTTATCATCAGATGCTTCGAAGACAAAATCGGCACTTTCATCATCAGGCCTTTCACCTTCAGGCACTTTCACGTTATCGGTGTCGTCAGAAAAAAGCCTGAACTCAGACGGTCTTAAAAAGATCTTTATGAGCTCCTCGAATTCATGGGCTTTCTTTACGTCTTTCAGCAGGATATCATACAAAGGGGTTGTACTCCTTTTCATCACCTACTGTAGTCGGGCCCATGT
>CAMCER010000231.1 GCA_945873875.1 uncultured Clostridia bacterium | reverse complement strand
AAGAAACTCAGTGAAAAAGTGAGAGTAAAGTGCAAGAGCGGCTGGAAAGTAAAGATCTATCAGCGCTGGATAACTAATTCAGGAGATATCCATTACAAAGTCGTAAAGAACTTCACAAAGATCAAATATAAGAAGAACCCGATGTTCCAGTGGATAGAGTTCAAGTTCTATAAGAAGAGCGCAAACTACACTATAATCAAATCCATCGACATCAACACTAACGCTCTGTAGAAAAACTGATCTGCCGCAGGGCAGACTCAGGATACAGACAGCAGACTGCTTTTCCGGCCCGCAGGGGAAGGGAAAGCAGTTTTTTACGCTTTTGTCCGGATGTGGTATCATATAGAAAAGACAGCCTCACAAATCGTCTTATTTAAGGAGGGGAAAAGAATGAGCGATATGACAAAAGAAAAAGCCATGCAGAATTATGCAGGCGGTATCGACTGCTCCCAGGTAGTGTTTGCCCACGGTGCAGAACTTCTGGGTTTTGATCAGAAGACAGCGAAGAAGATAGCTGCGGCTTTCGGCGGCGGCATGTTCGCAGGCGAAAGATGCGGATGCGTCACAGGAGCCCTCATGGCCATCGGTCTGAAGTACGGGCACTGCGAGCTTGGCGATGAGGAAGCAAAGAACACCATCCTTGCCAAAAAAGCCGAATTCGAAGAGGAATTCAAGGCAGCTCACGAGACCCTGATCTGCAAGGAACTTATAAAATACGACCTTTCCAAGCCGGAAGAAATGCAGGCCGCACTGGAGTCCGGCGTGATGATGGACATCTGCCCGGGCCTTGCCGTTACAGCCTGCGAGATCCTGGACGACCTGCTCTGATCATACGCAAAAATACACACATACGAACAAAAAAACTGCACGCCTGATCCTGTTTATGGATTTCAGACGTGCAGGTTTTCCTATATACGGGTTAAGGCGTGCATGTCGCGCTATTTGTTCAGCAGTTTCTTCAGATCTTCTTCCGGAGTGCTGATGGGGGCGATGCCGAAGTTCTCAACCAGGTAATTAAGTACGTTAGGTGAGATGAATGCAGGCAGCGATGGTCCCAGCAGAATGTTTTTGATGCCCAGATGAAGCAGAGTCAGCAGGATGCAGACTGCCTTCTGTTCGTACCATGAGAGGACCATGGAGAGAGGCAGGTCATTGACGCCGCATTCAAAGGCGTTGGCAAGTGCCACTGCCACCTGGATGGCGCTGTATGCGTCGTTGCACTGGCCCATATCCATGATGCGCGGGAGTCCGCCGATAGTTCCCAGATCCAGATCATTGAAGCGGTATTTTCCGCATGCCAGAGTGAGGATCACAGTATCATCCGGGCTCTGTTTCACGAAGTCTGTGTAGTAGTTGCGTCCCGGCCTTGCGCCGTCGCAGCCGCCTACCAGGAAGAAGTGTTTTATGGCGCCTGACTTCACTGCGTCGATAACAGTATCTGCCACTGACAGCACTGTGCCCTGGCCGAAACCAGTCATGACAGTTTTTCCGCCGTTGATGCCGGTAAACTGCGTATCTTCAGCATATCCGCCCAGCTCCAGAGCCTTTTCGATCACAGGTGTGAAATCTTTATCGTCACCTACGTGAACGATCTCAGGATATGAAACGACTTCTGTAGTGAAGACTCTGTCCTTATAGCTTTCTTTCGGCGGCATCAGGCAGTTGGTGGTGAAGAGCACCGGTGCAGGGATATTATCGAATTCCTTCTGCTGGTTCTGCCATGCTGTACCGAAGTTGCCCTTGAGGTGAGGGTATTTTTTCAGTTCCGGGTATGCGTGAGCCGGGAGCATCTCGCCGTGAGTGTAGATGTTTACCCCTTTGCCTTCTGTCTGCTGCAGCAGGACTTTCAGATCATAAAGGTCGTGGCCTGAGATCACGATAAATGGTCCTTTCTCGACTTTCAGAGGCACTTCTGCCGGCGCCGGAGTTCCGTATGTTTCAGTGTTTGCTTTATCTAAAAGCGCCACGCATTTCAGATTCACTTCACCTGTTTCCATTACGATGGGCAGAAGTTCATCCATTCCCCAGTCATCTCTTCCTATGGCGTAAAGAGCCTTGTAGAAGAATCTGTTTACTTCTTCATCCCTGTAGCCGAGGACGTTTGCATGATATGCATAGGCTGCCATGCCCCGGATACCGAACAGGATCAGGGATTTCAGACTGCGGACATCCTCATCTGCATCCCATACACGGTCCATGTCGTAATCGTCTCCTTTGCCGCAGGCTGATACGCATGTGCCGCACTGTGATGTGACCGGAGCCTTTGCCGCGTGGACTTTATCTATGAGCTCCGAGATGGTCTCGTTATTGAAATTTACATTGGTAACTGTAGTGAACAGTCCGGATATCACCAGGTCATCGATCTGAGGCGTGAGCGATTCCAGATTACCTTCATAAGCTCTTGCCAGCCCGATGAGGGCTCCCGTCAGCTCATCCTGAAGACCTGCTGTATCGGCTTTCTTGCCGCAGACACCTGCGCTTCCCATGCATCCTGCGCAGCCTGCTGTCTGTTCACACTGAAAGCAAAACATTTTCTTATCCATGATTATCCTCCTTGATATCTCAGTTGCTTCTTTTGCTGCTGAAAACACG
>CAMCER010000230.1 GCA_945873875.1 uncultured Clostridia bacterium | reverse complement strand
GCCGGCGGCTCACCCAATAAAGGAAACACTGAACTGGCCTGCTGCAAGCTGGGGGTCAGAGATGAAAGTGAAGACAAAGTCAGGGTATTTGTCGCTGAAATATTTCCTGTTCTCGGCGTGATGGCCGATCATATTTGAGAACCATGACGGGTGCGATGCGATCTCGATGCATGTCGGCTTTTCTTCGGCCGGGCTGGCGGGACTTTCTGGGGACTCCGAAAGCTGTTCTCCGGCCTTTTTGCGGTCGGTGCGTCCATCAATAAGCTGCGCAAGTTTTTCTTCGATCCGCTCGCGGGCGATGCGGCCTTCTACAAGCTGGCGGAATGCGGGATGATAGGTGCCGCCGTTGACTGCGCCTCCGTCTCCGATTATGTCGGTGCTTTTCAGGCCCACGCGCATGATTGTGATGCCTGCGGAGTCGAGGATCTTGTACATTTCCTTTGTCCGGAGGATGGCTTCTTCACGGGACAGAGGCTGGTATTTGCCGCTGGCATACATATTGAAAAGTTCAGTTTCATCCAGAACTATCGTAGGATAAAGCCGGGCAAGCTGGGGCTTCAGGCTGACTGCCTGGCGCGCCGAATAAACGCAGGCATCGAGGCTGTCGCCGGGAAGGCCGATCATCAGCTGGATGCCCAGTTCAACTCCGTATTCTTTTATGAGCCGGCAGGCATCGTAGACGCATTTGCTGTCATGGCCACGGCCCGAAAGCCTGAGTACTTCATCGTCAAAGGACTGGACGCCAAGCTCAATGACATCGACTCCGTGGGCCCTGAGATTTTCAAGGATAGGGATGTCGATGTAGTCCGGTCTTGTGGAAAGGTGGATCTTATTGATCCGCCCAGCCTTTTTATATTCTTCAGCAACTTCAAGAAAAGAAGTCTGTTCGTCTATGGGAAGGCCCGTGAAACTGCCGCCGTAGAAGGCGACTTCAACAGTCTCCACTTCCGAAAGAGTGGAGAGCCACTGGTCGATTATTTTTCTTGTGTCATCTGGGCTCACATCGCCAGAACGGGCTGTGATCTTGCGCTGGTTGCAGAAAACGCAGTCGTTGGGACAGCCCTTGTGCGGTATGAACACAGGGATTATCGCATGCTTTTTCATAATTTTAATTTTATGTGCCTGGTCACGGCACCATATCTCCATCAACCGGAATAGTTTCAGGCGCCGCATCTTCAGTTATCGGAACGGTTTCCGGCACTGCAGTTTCAGATAATGGACCCGATGTCTGTCAGAGGAAATCCGGAAAACCATCTGCAGTCAAGGCCCCGGTCCTCGATGAAACTGATTATATCATGAAAGTCAGGGTGCGCGGAAAGGTCGCCGGAAAAGATCACTTCATCTCCGATGCGGCCGCTGGTGCCGCCTATGAAGCCGGTATCGTAGCCTTCAAGCAGCACATGTCCGGGAGATACCAGAAGAACGTCGAGTCCCGGGCATCTGCTGCATGCCCTGGCGATGCCTTCGTCGTAGGTTATGATGGAAGTCTCGTCGACGATGACGATGCTGCATTTTGCGTACCCCTGCGCCACGTCAACAAACTTCACGCCCATCTTCTCTGCTTCTGACAGTATATCCGGTGCGGTATGCTTCAGGTTATGTATGAGAAAGCGGCCTGTGCAGGCTGCATTATATGCTATGTCTTTAGGATAGCGCATGAGAGGGTCGTGCCAGGACAGAATCAGCCTGTCCGGTGCTCCGGTGCATGGGGCAAGAGTCTCTGCAAGGCGGCCCCAAATGATGACGGGACCTTCATCTGCTCCCAGTTTGCACATGAACATATCGGGATGATCTGACACTGGCGCGGAAACGCAGTCCGATGTGTGTACGCGGCGGACATCGAAGCCCCGTTCTTTGAGGCAGTCTGTCAGCTGCGAGTCAGCTGATGCCGAGACGAAGATGCTGCGGGCTTTCTCAGCATGTGCTGTGCCGGCCGCATCTGTTTGCATGCGTGCTGTCATATCTTCACCTGCTTTGTCAGCTCTCCTCTAAGGTCTGTCTCCATGAGCTTTCTGATCTCCTCCTGGGAGCATCCGCTGCTGAGCAGATAAGCAAGTTTGGTGACTGTGGCTTCTGTGGTCATGTTATACCCGCTGACAGCGCCGGCTCTGGCAAGGGCTGAGCTTGTCTCGTAGGCGCTGAGCCTTACTGTTCCCTGAAGACACTGGGTACAGGCCACCACTGTGGTCCCAGATTCGATGGCCTGCTTTATGAGTGGCGGAAGAGACCTGTCATAACTGGGAACATTGCCTGTCCCGAATGTTTCCAGCACAAGTCCGTCCAGCCCTTCTGTGATGACAGGCGAGAACACGCCGAACTGGATGCCCGGGAACAGTTTCACGACTCCGATCCTGCAGGGCTTAAGCTCCGTTACGTGAAGAGGGAGATGCTCCGCCTTCAGGAGCATCTTGTGGTTATATTCTATATCGATGCCCGCTGACGCCAGAGGAGGGTAGTTGGGCGATGAAAATGCTATGAGTTTGTCGGCTGAGGACTTGATAGCCCGGTTGCCCCGCAGTAGATAGCTGCCGAAGTACAGGCAGACTTCCTGCACTATGCCTTCGCCTGCGATGATCATGGAGGTGATCAGGTTGTCCTGACCGTCGCTTCTCAGC
>CAMCER010000229.1 GCA_945873875.1 uncultured Clostridia bacterium | reverse complement strand
AGGCTCCATGCTGGGGTGTATGTATGCTATGTTATCCGGGTGTTTCTTGTTTTCGATGTATGTGGGTATGCTGGCCATGGGACCCGGCCTGTATAAAGCGACTCCGGCTATGATGTCCTCGAGGCAGTCGGGCTTCAGACTCTTCATGAACTGGGTCATGCCAGCGCTTTCAAGCTGGAAAATACCTTCAGTGTTTCCGCTGGAGATAAGCTGATATACCTTTTCATCGTCATATTCCATCTGTGAAAAATCAACTTTCACGCCGTGATTCTTTTCGATAGCGCTAAGCGCGTCTCTTATTACGGTCAGGTTCCTGAGGCCCAGAAAGTCCATCTTAAGAAGTCCCAGCTCTTCTATGGTGACCATGGTGAACTGAGTGGCTACGCCTTTTTCAGCCAGGTACAAAGGAACGTACTCGTCTATGGCTTCTTTTGATATCACCACTCCCGCAGCGTGAGTTGACGCGTGGCGGGGCATTCCTTCAATGGCCCTGGCAGTATCAAGGACTCTTCTCACTGTATCGTCGTTTTCGTAAGAGGCTTTCAGATCAGGATTCACCTGAAGGGCTTTGTCGATGGTCATCTTCAGGTCAAAAGGTATGGCCTTTGCTATGGCATCTGTCTCCTGGTAGCTGACGTTAAGGGCTCTTCCCACGTCTCTTACCGCCGCCTTGGCCTTCATGGTCCCGAAGGTTATTATCTGGGATACCTTGTCCTCTCCGTATTTTTCTATGACATAATCTATGACCTCCTGCCTTCTCTCATAGCAGAAGTCCACATCGATATCAGGCATGCTGACACGTTCAGGGTTGAGGAACCTTTCAAAGATCAGGTTGTATCTTATGGGGTCTATATCCGTTATCCTGAGACAGTAGGCCACCAGGCTGCCTGCGGCAGAGCCTCTTCCCGGTCCCACCATTATGCCGTGTTCTTTAGCGTAGTTTATGAAATCCCATACGATAAGGAAATATTCCACGTAGCCCATCTGTTCGATGGTGGAAAGCTCGTACTCCAGTCTTTCTCTAAGCTCTTCTTCCGTGACAGTCTCCATGCCCTGGAGTTTGTCGCCTTTCCTTGCAGAAAGGCCGCCTGTGCTGTCCTGATATCTTTCTCTAAGCCCGTCTGCGCACAGTTTCCTCAGGTATTCATCATTTGACATGCCGTCCGGTGCCTTGAATTCCGGCAGATGGAGCTTTCCGAACTCGAATTCTACGCTGCATCTTTCTGCGATCTTATGTGTGTTGTCACAGGCCTCAGGAATACCTGCGAAGATCTTTCGCATCTCATCTTCAGACTTGAGATAGAACTGGTCGTTGGGAAAACGCATCCTGTCTTCCTGATCGACGGTCGCGGCTGTCTGGATGCAGAGAAGCACGTCATGATACTCCGCATCCTCCCTGCGCACATAGTGCACGTCATTGGTGGCGGCAAATGGTATGCCGGTCTCCTCATGGATCCTTTTCATCATCGGGAGGATCTGAGCCTCTTCCTCCAGGCCCTGATCCTGGAGCTCCAGGAAAAAGTTGTTTTCTCCGAATATCTCCCTGAACTCGAGGGCATCAGCCTTTGCTCCTTCGTAATCATTGTTAAGGAGCTTTCTCTGTACGTCTCCTGCAAGGCATGCTGAAAGGGCTATTATGCCTTCGCTGTGCTCTCTCAAAACGCTCCTGTCGATCCTGGGTTTATAGTAGAATCCTCTGGTGAATCCCAGAGATACTATCTTCATCAGATTCTTGTATCCGGTGTTGTTTTCAGCAAGGAGTATGAGATGTCCCTGATACTTATCCTTTTCAGGGTCTTTGTCATCCATGGTCCTTGCGGCAGTGTAGACCTCGCAGCCTATCACAGGCTTTATTCCTTTGGCCTTGCACTCTCTGTAAAAATCAATGACGCCGAACATGACGCCGTGATCTGTTATGGCAAGGGAATCCATGCCAAGCTCCGCGGCCCTTGCGACCACGTCTTTTATCCTGCAGGCTCCGTCAATGAGACTGTATTCAGTATGGACATGTAAATGTGTGAATGCCATATTCCCGTACCTCTTTTACGATTATATCACAACCTGCTCACCGGCTCTGCTCAATGTTGATGATCACCGCCTCGGAATGCTTCTCAGTCCTGAAAGGCGCTCCCCATACTGCTATGCCTGATGTGACGATGCAGTTCATATCGCCGATCTTCTCTATGCCGTAGGTCATCTCGTTGAACCTGAGTACCGGTCCTAAAAGACCCAGAGGCCACAGCTGTCCGGCGTGGGTATGCCCGGAGACCTGCAGGTCCGCCCCTTCTTTCGCATTGACTTTCAGGTCCCTGGGCTGGTGGTCCATGACCAGCTGGAATCTTTTTTTATCTCTGTCTTTCAGAAGCTCATGAGATGATGCTCTTTCCCCTGCGTAGCTGTTGAAAGAATAGTCCAGCCTTCCCGTTATGTCGATCTTTCCCGCGACTGTTTCAGTCTCATCGGTAAGGACAGTTATGCCGTTTTTCTCCATCTCTTCGGAGATCTCTTTATCAGAGAAATTGCGGTTGTTTCCCATGGTGCCGTTATCATGATTGCCGAAGATGTAAAAAGCCCCGTACCTGGTATGTATCCCTCCCAGGTGCTGCGTCATCTTTTTCATAAGAGAAGCA
>CAMCER010000228.1 GCA_945873875.1 uncultured Clostridia bacterium | reverse complement strand
TTTGCTTTTGTCTACATAGTGCTGACAGACGCGAACCACTGGATACCTAAGGTCAAGGAAGACAAAGAAGAAACCGCTGACGGGTCTTCGCCCGAAACTGCGGAAAAAGACAGTAATAAAGAAGCTGCGTCCGCCGCTGAAGGCGATGCGCAGGACAAATAACTTGTGAAGGAAAGATAAAATGGATAGAACGATAGTAACTGAAAGAGCGACTAATCTCAGGTTTTACGGCAGGAGCCTGCTTGCGGGAAACTGGATGAAAGCAGTCTTTGCCATGGTACTTGTCACGGTCTGCCTCAATGTCCCGACTATGTTTCTGGACGGTTTTTTCGGCAGGAGCGTTGAACTGCAGAGGATCGTTATAAACGGTCAGGAGCAGGTGATCAGGACAGGGAACGTAAGTCCGGTATCCGGCATATTCGTGCTTCTCGTTTCAGGAGCGCTTCTGCTGGGACTTATGAAATTCTTCCTTGCTCTCGTAAGAAGGCAGAATTCTTCGGCAGGGCAGGTGTTCTCAGGATTTGAATATTTCGGAAAGGCCTTTCTTCTTTTCCTGGTATACAGCCTGTTCATTTTCCTGTGGACACTGCTGTTCATAATACCTGGGATCGTCGCTTCATACAGATACAGCCAGGCGTTTTACCTGCTTGCTGATGATCCGAAAATGGGCGTCATGGACTGTCTGAGGATAAGCAGCGCCATGATGAGAGACAATAAATTCAAACTGTTCTGTGTGGATCTGTCATTCATAGGATGGCTGATCCTGGCAGCTATTCCGGGCGCCATAGTCCAGATACCGCTGCAGGAGGCTCTCGTATCCGGCGGAGCCAGCTACTTCATCAGCAATCTGGTAATGCTTGCGGCCAACGCAGCCATGTACTGGGTAAGCGCATACATGATGTCCACCAGGACGGTGTTCTATGAAATGGTCAGAGGCAAACGTTTCGTCGTGGATAACGAGCTTCCGACAGGGGAAGATACGCCTTATGATGATGGACAGGAAAGAGAATGATCTTAAAGATCATCTGATAAACAGATAAACTTATACAGACTGAAAGGACGACACATAATGGAGAAGAAATTCGTACCGCTTCTATTTGCGGGTGACATAAATGTCTGCAGTGTTGCAAGGGCATTTCATGAGGAATACGGCATCATCTCACATGTCTGGGGAAAGTTCCCTACAGGCCCCTGCATGGACAGCAGGATCATGGACTATCACGCTAACGAGAAGGCTGATGAGCAGGAGACCTTCATGAAGCTGGTCAGGGAATTCGCCAGTGAGCATAAGGATGAGACTGTCCTTCTCATAGGATGCGGCGACAGCTATGTGGAACTTGCCAGCGCCAACAAAGACGACATGCCTGAGAACGTCATAGCACCGTATATCAATATCGATCTCATGCACGATCTCATAAACAAGGAAAAGTTCTACGATCTCTGCGAGCAGTATGAGATAGACTATCCGGACACCTTCGTGTATAAGAGTGAGATGGGAGATGATTTCACTCTTCCGTTCAAGGGTCCGTTCATACTCAAGCCTTCTAACGGCATCGAGTACTGGCAGCACCCGTATCCGGGACAGAAGAAGGTGTACAAGGTGGACACCTTCGAGGAAGTGCATTCTGTTCTCTCAGACATATACGGGGCAGGCTACGGGGATTCTGTCATAATACAGAATTTCATCCCCGGGGACGATACTTTCATGCGTGTGCTCACCACATACTCCGATCAGAACGGAGATGTGAAGATGATGTGTCTGGGACACGTGCTCCTGGAGGAGCATACACCTCACGGCATAGGTAATCACGCAGTGATCATCACCGAGGAAAACGAGGAACTGAAGGCGAAGTTCAAGGCTCTGCTGGAAAAACTGGCTTACGTGGGCTTTGCCAACTTTGATATAAAATACGATCAGAGAGACAAGACATTCAAGGTGTTCGAGATCAACACCCGTCAGGGCAGGAGCAACTATTACGTCACCGGTTCCGGTGCCAATGTGGCCCGCTGCTTTGTCGAGGACAGGATCAAGGAAGGCCCCATGCAGTACATGGACGCCTCAAAGAAGAATCTGTGGCTGGTGGTACCGCAGAAAGTGGCATTCCAGTATGTTAAACACGATGATTACCGACAGGAGATGGCCGCTCTGATCAAAGAAGGAAATGTAGTCAATCCGCTGATATACGGGCCTGACAGAGGCCTGAAAAGAAGACTGCGCATATGGAGAAATCTGCACAGACACTACAAGAATTTCAGGATCTATATGCCCTGACAGGTGGGGAAAATGAACAGAAAAAATGAAAAAATACTCGGAGTCATAGGAGGCATGGGTCCTCTGGCAAGCCAGCTTTTCTACAGGATGATCATAGAAAAGACTGACGCCGGCTGCGACCAGGAGCACATAGACATGATCATACTCAATCACGCTTCCATGCCGGACCGTACCGAGGCCATCCTTAAAGGGGATACTGATGAGATATTCAGGCTCATGAAGAAGGATGTCCGGTATCTGAAAGAAGGCGGCGCGGACCTGATCGTAATGACGTGCAATACCGCGCATAATCTCCTTTGTCAGCTGCAGGAAAAGACAGATGTGGAGATACTGGATATGATCGATACAGCAGCTTCTCATCTGG
>CAMCER010000227.1 GCA_945873875.1 uncultured Clostridia bacterium | reverse complement strand
ACTTCTATCGCAGATAAAACGCTTTCCAATATCGTCGAATATGAAATTATACCGTTGCTCCATGAATACTGGTATGACGATCCTGTCAAGGTCAGAGACTGGGCGGATAGATTAAGGAGTTCAATCAAGTGATAAAGATTCAGAATATCTACTACATGCTCTCTTATGCGTTCCAAACCCTAAAAGAACAGGGATATCAGGATGTTGCCACAGAACAATTCCGTAATGTGGCGGAGCTGTGTGCGGCAATTCTGATCAAAGGCGTCACGCTGCAAATCAAATGCGGGTTGGGAAGAGACTATATATCTGAAACAGATACATTGCCCGGCATCCGTGGAAAAATCAATATTTCGGAATCCATCAAAACCCAGTCGATTCTCAGAAAACAGCTGGTGTGTACCTATGATGAATTTTCGGTAAACACCTACATGAATCAAATCCTCAAGACCACGATGACGTATCTGCTCCGGGCTGACATCGATATGGCACGGAAGAAGGAACTGAAGAAGCTGCTGATATTCTTTGCTGATGTGGAGACTCTGGATGTGCATACCATCCAGTGGCAGCAGCAGTATGACCGCAATAACCAGTCGTATCGTATGCTGATATCGGTCTGCTATCTGGTTCTGAAGGGGCTTCTTCAGACTACATCCAAGGGTCCAACCAGGATGATGGATTTCATCGATGAGCAGCGTATGAGCCGCCTTTACGAGAAGTTTATTCTGGAATATTTCAATACTGAATTTCCTGCAATTAAGGCGGAGGCATCGCAAATCAAATGGATTCTCGATGATGACAATAGAACGATGTTGCCGATTATGAAGAGTGACATCACACTTTCATATGGGAATAAGGTTCTTATCATCGATGCCAAATACTACAGCCACATAACCCAGGTGCGGTTTGACAAACACACGCTACATTCTGGCAACATCTATCAGATATTTACCTATGTGAAGAATAAAGAGGCTGAAGTGAAAGAGGATTTCCACGAAGTAGCGGGAATGTTGCTTTACGCCAAGACAGATGAAGATATTCTTCCTGATAATGAATACAGCATGAGCGGCAATAAGATCAGCGTGAAAACGCTGGATTTAAGCGGGGACTTTGCTAGCATCGAAGAACAGCTTTATAAAATCGCGAAGGACTACTTTGGTGATACAGTAGATACGCACTTCTATATGAAAGGCCGCGGTTGTGAGGGTGTCGGTGTTCGCAGCGGTAAGAATGGCTTTATGCTTTTGACAGGCAGCCGTGTATCACAAAAAAGTGCCAGCGCTACATGCCCGGAGCACATCCTTCGTCTTAGAGAAAAATACTCTGATAAAATACAGGATGATATATTAACGGAGAATATATTATTTCATTCAGCATCCGCAGCAGCCAGTTTCCTCATGATGGTTAATGTGAATGGCAACCTTGCATGGAAAACCAAAGAGGGCACGTGCTTAGGCGAATATAGAAAGAAATATTAGTTGCTAAGGCGGTCAGGTTCTATGAGTAATACGTATATTACAAACTCGGCAAAACTGGTAGAACAACTGTCCCGCTTCACATCCTTTTTTCAACAAACGGATATCTGACCTGTGGAGAATATAAAATTCGCGGTAAGATGTACGGCTTCGAGGACTTTTTTGAGATTGATGCAAGAGTTCATAAGCAGGCGAAGAAGCGGGGACTGATTTTGGATGATTCTAAATACGCTGATATGGCAACTGGTCTACCGTTTCACATTCCATTTGTAGTGACTCTGCCTGTGGTTAAAGGAAACTTATCATATACAGAATTGAGGTGATGACAGATGCCATTTCAGATCATCCGAAACGATATAACAAAAGTAAGAGCGGACGCCATCGTCAACACAGCAAATCCCAAACCGCGCATTGGTCGCGGAACCGACAGCGCAATTTACGCTGCTGCCGGTGAAGAGCAACTGCTGGCGGAGCGCAAAAAGATCGGTGAGATTGCTCCGGGACTGGCCGCCATCACGGATGCCTTCCACCTCGATGCTAAGTATATCATTCACACGGTCGGGCCAGCATGGGTTGACGGCAAACATGGGGAACGGGATATTCTCCGCTCGTGCTACGAGAAATCTCTGGATCTGGCGGCAGAGCTGAAATGCAAGAGCATAGCTTTTCCGCTAATCGCCTCCGGTGTATATGGTTTTCCAAAAGATGAGGCTCTGAACATTGCTCTTTCTGAGATCGGCAAGTTCCTTCTGACGCATGAAATGAAGGTCATACTCGTCGTATTTGACCGGAGGGCTCTGGAACTGTCTGAACAGTTGGTCGGCGACATCGAGCAGTATATAGATGAGCACTCGGCGCGTCTGCTCCGGGAAACAGAATATGGCGGCGATTATGCGTCCGATATCCGCAGGCGTGAAACAGCAAGACTGGAAGAAGCAGAGGAACTTTTTCTTCACGGAATAGTTGCACCTGCAGAAGAGTTTGAAGAAGACGCTTCCGATAAAATGTTGCTGCCGATCGGCGCATTGCCGGATGTTTCTGGGAAAAGTCTGGATGAGGTGCTCGGCGGAGCCGGAGAGACATTCCAGCAGCGCCTGTTCAAACTGATCGACGCCAGTGGTATGGATGACGTGACCGTCTATAAGAAGGCCAACATTGACCGGAAGGTTTTCTCCCG
>CAMCER010000226.1 GCA_945873875.1 uncultured Clostridia bacterium | reverse complement strand
ATCCAGCCTCTTATGCTCATCCATCACTACCAGATACCGGTCGTCTTTTTTCTTTTCCCTTATATAAAGATTCTTCAGGTTGAGCCCCGGAAACTCTACTCCCAGCTCATCCCCTTCAGATACATGAAAGATCGCCGGGTGCTCGTGGGTCTCCCATTTTATGCCCATCTCTGTAAATATATCGTATAATTCCTTTTCTCCGACCTTAGCCATTATCTACTCCGTTTTTCTCACACAGATCTTCAATACAGCATCTCGCGCACTCCGGCTTCCTGGCGCTGCAGCACCTTCTGCCGTGGAAGATGAAACTGTGATGGGCTCTGGACCATCTGTTTTCCGGAAGTCTCTCCATAAGAGAGAGCTCCGTCTTCAGCACGTCTTTTTCGCTTACCAGGCCTATCCTGTTAGTCACTCTGAAAACATGAGTGTCCACAGCGATCCTCTGTCTGCCGAATCCCACAGCAAGCACCACGTTGGCCGTCTTTCTTCCTACGCCGGGAAGAGCGACCAGACTGTCGTAATCATCGGGGACATTTCCGTCATACTTTTCGCAGAGCTGACGGCTCAGGCTGATGATGTTTTTTGATTTTGTCTTATACATGCCGATCTGGCGGATGATCTCCTGCACGTCTTCCTGGTCAGCTTCAGAAAGAGCCCTGGCGTCAGGGTATCTTCTGAAAAGCTCCGGCGAGACTTTGTTCACGCTGACGTCAGTAGTCTGCGCCGACAAAACCACGCATATCAGAAGTTCGAAGACGTTCATGTGCTCAAGAGCACATCCTGCGTCCGGATATTCCTTTTCCAGTCTGTCAAGTATCTCGTTCACCTGTCTGCTGCTGAATGCCATCTTTTTCTCCTTTATACACAAGGATATTATAAATGGAAAAAAACTGCTTTACAAGGCGGGCGGGCTCTCTGCGCGTCCAGGTCCAAAACTTGTGCCTGACGGGCAGAAAAGCCTCTGAAACATACTACATTTCGCACCTGAAAATCTTGACTGTTAATGCATATTAGTATAGTATTTTTTACGGAATGTAATTAATTTTCCGGCTTTGTCAGAAGGCGGAGCCGCAACACTTAATCGTCATGATCGGAGATATTTCTATGAGTAAAGAGAAAAAGATAATCCAGGTCCAGGAACGCGTTTCCGTAGGCAAATGGATACCTCTCAGTATCCAGCACACATTTGCCATGTTCAGCGCGTCAGTCCTGGTACCGCTCCTCCTCGGGATCGAACCATCCATCGTTCTTCTCATGAACGGAGTGGGCACACTTATATTTATTTTCATAACCAAAGGCAGATCGCCGGCGTATCTGGGCTCCAGCTTCGCGTTCATAGCCCCTGCCGGCCTGGTCATAGGCAGTATGGGATATCAGTACGCCCTTGGAGGCTTCGTGATAACCGGCCTCATATTCTGCGCTGTGGCAATCATCATAAAGTTCGCAGGAACTGCATGGATAGATGCTATCCTGCCGCCGGCTGCCATGGGACCTATCGTAGCTCTCATAGGCCTTGAACTTGCCAAGACAGCCGCAAGCACAGGCGGCGTCATTCCGGATGAGGCCAGCGGATATACTGATCTGAACCCTAAGTTCATAATCGTATTTCTAATCACACTTCTGGTGGCAGTATTCGGACAGGTCCTCTTCAGAGGATTCGCCGCGGCCATCGCTATCCTCATCGCGATAATCGTGGGATATATATCAGCTCTTGCTTTCGGGCTCGTGGACTTCAGCAATGTAGGGACAGCTACTGTCTTCGCCATCCCGGCATTCGCATTTCCTAAATTCAGCCTGGATGCCATACTTATAATAATACCGGCTTCGCTGGTAGTTATTTCTGAACACATCGGCCATCAGGTAGTTACCAGCCAGATCGTAGGAAAAGACCTGCTGAAAGACCCCGGTCTTCACAGGACACTTCTTTCTGACGGAGTATCGACTACTTTGTCCGGATTCTGCGGTTCAGTACCGACCACTACTTACGGCGAGAACATCGGTGTAATGGCCGTGACCAAAGTCTACAGCGTATGGGTCATCGGCGGCGCTGCCTGCTTCTCGATCCTGCTTGGATTCATCGGAAAGGTCTCTGCACTGATCCAGACTATACCGGGACCTGTAATGGGCGGCATCAGCTTCCTGCTTTACGGCATGATCGCTGCTTCCGGTCTCAGGCTCATCGTAGATAAAAAAGTCAATTACGCAAAACCGAGAAACCTGGCGATCTCATCAGTAGAGCTCATCACATGACAATCCGAAGTTGCTAACAATAAAGGCGCTGTACAGATCACACAAATGTGCATAGCTACCAACCAAGTCAACGCACTCGTCATCATCTACAACAACTAAGACAAACTCAAGGTGTCCAACGATTTTGATGAACCTGATGAAGCGCAGGACGCGCCGCCTGAAGAGGTATGATCATAAGGGCAAAAGCAAAGGCTTTTGATTTTGTCCGGGGTAAAGGGAAAAGAGAGAGAAAACAGACAGGAGGAAACATATATGTGCGGATTCGTAGGTTTTTCATCCACATGTGATAACAAAGAAGCTATAGTGGACAGCATGCTGAAGGAGATATACCACAGGGGGCCTGATTCACAGGAAACTTATGTGGACGATGATGTGGCTCTGGGCTTTGCGCGGCTTTCCA
>CAMCER010000225.1 GCA_945873875.1 uncultured Clostridia bacterium | reverse complement strand
CAGAGCCGCCGGATGTGCCTCCGCGCGTGTCGGCGCATACCAGCTCCGTCATGCGCTACTGCTGACAGAGTTTCAGATCGATAGCCTCGAATCCCGCCTCGTAAGCACGGACCGCCGCGTCAGTAAGCTGATACATCATGGCATCCAGGTAATCATCCGTCACGATCTTTGCAGGTCCCATGAGTCTGTCAAGATAAGGGTTCTCGAAAGCTGCCAGCGGTGCCGGCCTTCCGTTCCTGTCCCTGCTGCATCTTCCGGAATGAGTAAGCTGCAGTATTTTATACGGAGGTCTGTGGCCCGCCACGCGCGCCGCTCTGTCGATCCTCTGGGCAAGGTGTCTGAACTCGTTAAGAGTCTCTTCGTTGAGCATGAGCTGCCTTACAGAATCTCTGCCGTCTTCTGAAAAAGCCGTTGCTTCGATCCAGAGCATCCCTGCGCCCTGAGCAGCCAGCTTCTCATATCTGGCAAAAGTCAGCTTGCCCGGTGCTCCGTTTTCCAGAGCGTCAAGGCCTTCAAGAGGCTGTATCGCCATAGAATTGGCGATAGTCCTTCCCTCTATGTAAAACTGTCTGGTCAGCGGCGAAAGGTCCGGCGACACAGGCACATCAATGCCCGCCTCTGCCATTTTCTCGCGCAGCTGCTCCGCTGTCTCTGTTTCAAAAGTATCAAATGGAAATTTCACCTGTGCCATCTTACTTTCCTTTCTGGCTGTTTCCTGTTCTTTCGCCCGTACCGGGCTTCTGCCGGTCTGCGCCGGCTGTTTTCGGGTCGCGTCCCGGATGCTCAAAGCACCTCGTTCATGCTCCCTGTCCTGTATCCTTCAAGGTCAAGAGCTGTATAGGCAAAGCCCAGAGCGCGGAATCTTTCTGTGATCTCTTTCCGCATGCCGGATCCTGCCAGTTTTTCTATATCCTCTTCCGGAACTTCTATCCTTGCGATCAGTCCATGCACCCGCACGCGCACCTGCGCAAGTCCCATATCGAAAAGGCTCTGTTCTGCCGCCTCCACCATCCTGAGTTTCTCCTCAGTTATCTTCTGTCCGTACTCGAATCTCGACGCCAGACAGGCAAAGGACGGTTTGTTCCATGTCTCAAGACCCATATCCTTTGACAAAGCCCTTATATCTTCCTTAAAAAGGCCTGCCTCCTGCAGGGGGCTTTTAATGACGAGTTCAGAAAGCGCGCGCCTTCCCGGTCTGTAGTCACCTGCATCGTCAGTGTTGGAGCCTTCGATAACAGAAGCGCACCCTTCTGAGGCTGCCGCCTCCTTTATCTTCGTGAACATGTACTTCTTGCAGATATAGCATCTGTCCGGAGGATTGTCACTGAATCCTTCGATGTCTTCAGATGCTACCTGCAGCACGATCTGAGGCACGCCTTCGCATCTGCAGATATCTGCCGCCTCGTTTCCTTCTCTTGCCGGAACGAAATCAGAATCCACGGTAATCGCGACAGGCTCTCCCGGCGTATCACCTGGCTCGCTTACTGCATCACTATTCGCCAGTGCATCACCAGATCTGCTGGCTGAAGCAGTACCCTCACGCGCATCCTCAGAAGCGATCCTAGCCGCCCTGAGAAGAAACGTGGAATCGACTCCGCCTGAAAAAGCCACTGCCGGTTTTCCCAGATCTGTCAGTATATCCAGAAGTGCATCGAACTTCTCATACTGCGCATCCGTTGCTTTTCTGCTTATTATATATCTGTCATATGATCTTTTCATTTTACTGTTTGAGATACTCAATTATCTTCTTTTTCGTCCGCTGCACCGCGTTATCGATGGCCTTGGTGCTCCTGCCCGCCATCTCGGCTATCTGAGCGTATGTCTTGCCCTTCATTCGCTCGTTCCACACGAACTGCTCAAACTCGCTGAGCATGCCGCCGTCATTGGTCAGGATGCTGCTTATGGTCTCTTTTCCCACCAGCAGAGCTTCAGGATCCGCGTCAGGCGGTGTTGAAATGGTCTCTCCCAGAGTGCTTTCCTCCGTTTCGCCTATGGGACTGCTGAAAGAAAGCGAGCTGTTCAGAGGCGTATGCTTTTGTCTGTTGGCTGTTTTTATGGCCGACATTATCTGCCTGTTTATGCAGAGCTCCGCGAAGGTGCGAAATGAAGCTTTCCTGTCCGGGTCAAATGACTTTATGGCCTTGAAAAGACCTATCATCCCCTCCTGGGCCACATCTTCCTCATCGGCCCCAACAATAAAATAGATGCGGGTCTTGGCTCGCACCACTTCTTTATACCTTCTTATGAGATGTTCCTCGGCCTCGTTGTCACCCATCCTGGAAAGATCCACAAGGGCCTCATCTGTATAATCCTGATAGGCGTTTTTCATCTTTCTTCATCCTTTCGGGATATCTGCCTTAAAATCAGGCATCGCACTCAGATGTTTTTACCGCAGCCGTCTCTCTGTCTGTCTATCTCATACATGATCACTGCTGCCGCGTTTGACGCGTTGAGAGAGTTCACCTTTCCGCGCATTGGTATGGAAACGACAAAATCACACTTTTCTCTTATGATTCGGCTTATTCCTTTCCCCTCATTGCCTATGACAAGGGCCGTGCCTCCGGAAAAGTCGGCGTCTCCGTAATATTCGCCGTCCATGTCGCATCCCCAGATCCAGATGCCCTTTTCTTTCAGCTCATCAACGGTCCTGG
>CAMCER010000224.1 GCA_945873875.1 uncultured Clostridia bacterium | reverse complement strand
GTCACCGGAGTACCCATGGCTTTATATCCGAAGCGGTAATTGAATCCGCAGTACGCCTCTTTCATGTGGAATGTGTTTATGAGGATGTCGTCTATGAAATCTATGGGATCCATAGTCAGTATGTGCTGGTCAAATGGGATATTGAACAGGTAATCGACGCCGTAGCTTTCAATGATCTGAGCTTTTTCTTCCTGATACATGATGTTCTTCACCACGTTCTCGTCTGCCAGGAGATTCCGGGGGTGATTTGCGAATGTGAAGACTGCGCTCTTATGGCCCGATGATATGGCTGCGTTGACGCACCTTCTTATGATCTCCTGATGTCCCTTATGGACGCCGTCGAAGTTTCCCAGCGCGACTACAGTCTCCTCTATGTGCTCTATCTCCTCAAGCGAGTTATATACCTTCATTTGATTTCTCCTTTATCTGAAAAACACTTTATCTGCTCTGAATACTTCTTCTTCCTCGTCTAAAAGAGCTACTCCGAGAAAGTCTTTTCCGCTGCCGGTTTCTGCATCTCCGTAGAGGCAGTAGGCGTATGGATATTTTTCGTTTGGCGCATCGTCTTTCTGCTCTCCTGAAAAAAGAGGCATACGCTTTATTTTCACGTCTTTTTTATATACGCTGAGACCGTTCAGAAACGGCCTGACACGGTGATCTTTCACCACGCCTTCGCCAAAATGCGCAAGCGCTCTGTCTGCAGGCACCAGAAGCTCTTCGATCTCACACGGATCCATGTTTCTGACCTTTTCTATATCCACTGCATCATCTATAGTGAATATGCCGCTGGCCTTTCTGGTCAGGCTCTTCATGAGCCCTCCGCAGCCGAGATCATCGCCGATATCCCTGCATAGTGACCTTATATACGTTCCTTTCGAGCATACCACTGTGAATCTCACATCGGTATATTCGCCCCTGCAGATATCTTCCACTTCCAGCCTGTCTACCCGCACCTTCCGCGCCTTTATCTCCGGCTTCTGACCGCTTCTGGCATATTCATAGAGTTTGCGGCCTTTCACCTTCAGCGCCGAGTACAAAGGCGGCACCTGGTCAATGGTTCCATCATATCTCACAAATGCTGCTATTATCTCTTCGTCTGTCAGTTCCTCTGCTTTTCCGGTCTCCTTCTCTGAAGGATCCAGCATGGTTCCCCATATGTCATCTGTATCTGACCTGAGCCCCAGTCTCATGACGCATTCATAGACTTTTACATCTGCGTCCAGATACTCCATTATCCTCGTGGCGCTTCCAAAACAGACAGGAAGCACGCCGGTTGCCATGGGGTCCAGTGTCCCTGTGTGTCCGACCTTCTTCATACCGGCAGCGCGCCTCACAATGGCAATAACGTCGTGGGATGTCATTTCCTGAGGCTTGGATATATTCAGTATCCCGTTCATGCTGCTGTCTTTTCTGTCTGCCATCTCATCCTCCGGTTACTTCAGTCAGTCGCTTTCCGCCAGGCTCTCTGCTATCTCTTTCTTCATGATCTCTGCAGCCTCTTCTATACTGCAGTGGAGGGTGCAGCCGGCCGCTTTCACATGACCGCCGCCTCCGTGAGCCGCACCTATCTTCGCTACATCGCCTTTGCGCTTTGCTCTCAGGCTCACCTTTATCTCATCCTTTTTCTTTTCCTTCAGGAAAGCAGCGATCTGTACGTCTTTGACGCTCCGGAGCATAGACGCGATGCCTTCTGTCTCATCCATGGTGGTACCTGTCTCCTCCAGCATTTTCTGAGTGACACAGGCCATGGCGGCCTCGCCGTCCGCAAAGATCTCCATGCCGCTGAGCACCAGTGCCTGAAGTTTCATCCTTTCCGGTCTCACTGTCTCATATATCTCTACGCTGACTTTGTTGGCATCTATCCCTGCATCATACAGCGCTCCCGTGATCTCGTGCGATTCCTTCGTCGTATTGGAATACTGGAAGTTTCCTGTATCTGTGGTTATTGCCGCAAACAGTGCTTCAGCCATCTCCTGGTCAAGGTCGATGTCCATAGCACCAAGGAGTTTGAATATGATCTCTCCTGTAGCTGCCGCATCCCCGTCTATATATCTGAAGTCTACGTCAGGATCACTGGTCACGTGGTGATCGATGCAGATCCTGGTCTTTCCTGTGAAGAATTTATCCTTCCTCTTTTTGAACCGGTCCACGTCCCCGCAGTCGATGCATGCGCAGATGTCAGGATCCTTTATGACATCCATGTCTCTGCTGCAGTAGTCCTTATCAAGGAATTTCAGGAATTCTGCCATATCCCCTTCGATAAGAATGTAGGCG
This sequence comes from uncultured Clostridia bacterium, assembly GCA_945873875.1. Next base: position 380 of record CAMCER010000224.1, on the reverse strand, counting down.
TCTTTGCCCTTCAGCCTCAGCGCCCTGCAGAGTGCCGCGCAGGAGCCCAAGGCATCCCCGTCAACGTTCTCATGAGGAAAAAGAAGCACGCTGTCTGCTTTCAGAAACTGCTGGCCTATTTCTTTTAACGTATCATTCTTCGTCATACCCGTCTCCTTCAGATGCTGCTTCTTCCGGTTCATCTTTCTTTATATCAAGGCTCTCGATGACCTCATCGATGTGGCGTCCGTATTCCATGGACGTATCGATCTTAAAGATAAGGTCTGGTACGTGCCTTACTTTTATCTTTTTCCCAAGCTCATGGCGGATCATTCCTTTAGCTCTGCCAAAAGCCTGCAGTATGTCTTCTCTCCGGGCATCTTTATCCACGTCTTCAGCCT
>CAMCER010000223.1 GCA_945873875.1 uncultured Clostridia bacterium | reverse complement strand
GGCCAACTATGAAGGACACACCCAGGCTGTAAAGTTCATAATGAAGGGCAAAAAAGAAGGCATCTGCGGCGTTGTCGCAGAGCTGATCAGAGTGCCCAGAGGAATGGAGACAGCCATTGAGACAGCTCTTGGCGGGAAACTCCAGAACATAGTCTGCAAAGACGATGCCAGCGCCAAGGCGGCCATAAACAGGCTCAAGGAGAACAAAGCAGGCAGACTGACGTTCCTGCCGCTGCAGTCTATAAGACCTGACCCTATCATCGATGAAAGGCTCTTCGGTGCCGAAGGATATAAGGGATACGGTACAGACTGCGTGGAATTTGACCCGAAATACAAGGACGTCATGGAGTATCTCCTTGGCAGGACTGTAGTGGTAGACACTATGGACAATGCCATCAGGCTTTCCAAGGAAGGAGCTGCAGGGCTCAAATACGTGACGCTGGAAGGTGAGTTCATCAATTCATCCGGCGCTGTCACCGGCGGAAAGTTCAAGAATAAATCAGCCAACATACTGGAAAGACGATCTGAAATAACAGAACTTGAGAAAGAACTGGGCAAGGTCAGAAAGGAGCAGGGCGCTGCTGAAGATGACCTGGCAGAGGTGAGAGATTCCATTGAAAAGCGCGGACATCTCAGATCCGAACTGGAGGAGAAATACAGAGAAGTCCAGATCTCTCTCATGGAAAGAGAAAACGAGATAAAAGCTGCCGAGATGATGCTTGCTGACTACAGGAGCAGCGAGGAAAAATGGCAGAAAGAGATAACAGACATCGAAAGAGAGCTGAAAGTTTCTGATGAGATGGAAGAAAAGCTCCGTCAGCAGATAACTGAGGCAGAAAAGACCATAACAGGACTGGAAGAGGCTGTGGAAAAAGAGCAGGAGGCCATGAGCGGAAGCAGGCAGATCCTGGATGAGGCCAGTGAAGCCATAACCCGGGCCAGAGTGGAAGCCGGAGCGGCTGAAACTGAGAAGCAGAATGCAGATGCTCTTTCGCAGCGTATAGAAAACGCTGTCAGGGAATTCAGGGCAGAGATGGAAGAAAAGGAAAAACAGCTTGAATCCATCACTGCTGAAAAAGAGACACTGAGCAGCAGCGACACAGATACGGAAGAAGAAGTACGCCAGAAGGAAGAAGTAAAGGAAAACCTTGAAAAATACATTTCCGAACTGACTCAGGAACGAAGTGAAGTGACGGAAAAGGCAGCAGAGCTCGAGAAGGGATCTGAGGCTGCAAGAGAAGAACTCACTACTCTCCAGAACACTAAATACGACATGGAGATAAAGAAAGCCAAGCAGGATACCCAGATCGAGAACATGAAAAACAGGCTCTGGGAGAACTATGAGATATCATATATCCAGGCTCTTGAAATGAGAAAGAAGGACTTTGTCATGTCACCTGCAGTAAAAGAGAGCAGGGCCATCGCAGCCCGCATGCGCGAACTGGGTGACGTGAACATAGGAGCTATAAAGGAATATGAATCTGTAAGCGAAAGGTACGCATTCCTGACAGAGCAGAGAGACGACATATTAAAGTCCATGGATTCGCTGAAAGAGATCATAGCGGATATGGACAAGACCATAAGAGCAAGATTCAAAGAGAACTTTGATAAGGTAGTAGTGAACTTCGAGCAGGTGTTCAAAGATCTGTTCGGAGGCGGAAGCGCACAGCTGCTCCTTGAGGATGAAAGTGACCCGCTCACTTCACCTATCGAGATCGTTGCGCAGCCTCCGGGCAAGGCTCTGAAGAACATCAATCTGCTTTCAGGCGGTGAGAAGTCGCTGACAGCCATCGCGCTGATGTTCGCGGTACTCAAGACCAAACCGACGCCTTTCTGCATCCTTGACGAGGTGGAAGCGGCTCTTGATGATGTGAATATAGAGAGATTCGCAGATTATCTCGAATCGTCCTTTGAAGGCATACAGTTCGCTCTGGTCACACATAAGAAAGGCACTATGGAGCACGCAGACGCGCTTTACGGCGTAACTATGCCGGAGCAGGGCGTGTCTAAGATCCTCTCACTGAAGATGGATATGGCTGCTCAGATAGCAGAAGGCTGAGGTTTTAAAACAGGAGAAAACAAATGGCATTCGGAAAGAAAAAATCATTTTTCGGCAAACTGTCTTCTAAGATAGGCGACGTGCTCATGGGAAGACCTACCATAGACGAAGAGATGTATGACGAGCTGGAGGAGGCCCTGATCACATCAGATATCGGCATGGAGACCACCATGAACATCGTCAGCAGGCTCAGGGAAGACGTAAAGAGGAAGTGGCCCGAACCTGAAGAGGTCAAGGGCATGCTCCAGGATATAATAGCAGAGCTGATGGACAAAGGCGAAGCGAATAAATTATGCGATAAGACGCCTCTCATAATCCTGATGATAGGGATAAACGGCGGCGGAAAGACCACCAGCATAGGCAAGATAGCTCATAAATGCAAAGCTCAGGGAAAATCAGTGCTCCTGGCTGCGGCAGACACTTTCAGAGCTGCTGCTGCCGATCAGCTTGAGATCTGGGCTGACAGAGTGGGCGTAAATATGATAAAACACCAGGAAGGTTCAGATCCTTCCGCTGTCATATTCGATGCGATCCAGGCAGCTAAAGCCAGGAACATCGATGTGCTGATCTGTGATACGGCAGGACGTCTTCAGAACAAGAAA
>CAMCER010000222.1 GCA_945873875.1 uncultured Clostridia bacterium | reverse complement strand
CCTGATCTGCAGGTTTTGCGATGTCTGCAGGCTTTACCTGGATGACTTTCTGCAGGTCGCTGAACTTCATCTTCACCTGATGGCCTATCTTTCCTGCCGAGAAGCAGATCTGGTCGAAATCAAGGCAGGTCTCATGGATGAAAGTTTTGAACGGCTTTTTCATGCCGATAGGCGAGCATCCTCCATGGACATATCCGGTCAGAGGCAGAAGCTCTTTCAGATGGATCATTTCCACCTTCTTTTCCCCTGCCGCTTTTGCGGCTTTTTTCAGATCCAGATCATAAGTTCCCGGCACCATGAAAACATAATGCTCCCGGCTTTTTCCAACTGTCACGAGAGTTTTGAAAACATGTGTCGGGTCTTCGCCGGCTGCCTCTGCCACATCCTCAAGATTGGTGAAATCAACATCCAGCGCTTTATATGTATAGTCGACTTTCTTCTGGTCGAGTATCCTCATTACATTGGTCTTGTCGTCTTTCTTCCCCATGGTATCTCCTGTCACGCCTTTCAGTCTAAAATGATCTCCATCTGTGTCTCTTTTACGAACATGCCCATTTTTTCGTAGAATTTTCTGGCTTTGTCGTTTCCTTCCCACACGTTGAGGGTCACATCATAGCAGCCGCGGCGCTTTGCTTCTTCCTTTACGAACTCAAACATCTTAGTTGCAATGTGCTGCCCCCTGTACTTTTCCAGTACTCCGAAGTCGTCGATGAACAGAGTTTTGAACTGGATCATGTTGGTCGAAAACGGCGGATCCTGGATGATGCAGAAAACATATCCCATCATCTCGTCCTCTTCATTCACCGCCAGAAAAACCGGCGTCCTGTCATCAGCAAATATATCAAGCAGTTCTTCTTTGGTATATTTAGTGGTCCCCGGGATAAATATGTCCGGCCGCAGCCCTGCGTGAAGCTCCAGCAGGTCGCTTAAAAGCGCCAGCACCTGATTTAGATCCTTCTCTTCAGCTTTTCTTATGTTCATATTCTCTACCTCATACAATGATGCTTTATTATATCACAGATCGGCGGCCGGCCCGCCAATCGCGGGAAACAAAACTGCAGCAAGGCAGGCAGCCCGCAAAAAACAGAAAACAGCGGCACTAAAAAAGCCGCTGCTTAAAAGCACTGGTGCGCCTGGAGGGATTTGAACCCCCACGCTCTCGCACTAGATCCTAAATCTAGCGTGTCTGCCAATTCCACCACAGGCGCATGAACAGCGTATTAATTTTATCAATCTTCAACTTCTTTTTCAATACATCATGACGTAAACCCACTGAAGTGCTGCCTGTAACAAATGGAATTATTTTCATAAAAAAGTTGAAATGGATTTTATTCCGCAGTAAAATTACAAAGTAATATTTGTGCACAAAAGCAGGATAAATAAGGAAGATGGCGTCATGATGCGGGGTCTGGAGTTTCCTTCTCACCCTAAGAGCCAGTCACCTTATTCTTTTTTATTTTTGGAACGATTTTATCGGGCCATATGATCCGGGCTTTTGTGTTTTTATTTTTGAAAACGCAAGCTGCATCAGAAAAGGAAAGAGGTGATCAAGAATGCAGAAAAAATACATATTCGTAACAGGCGGCGTCGTATCAGGACTTGGCAAAGGAATAACCGCGGCTTCACTGGGAAGGCTCCTCAAAGCTCGCGGGCTGAAAGTCACAGCCCAGAAACTGGATCCCTACATCAACGTGGACCCCGGGACCATGAGCCCTTTTCAGCACGGGGAGGTGTATGTAACAGAAGACGGCGCAGAGACTGACCTTGACCTGGGACACTATGAACGTTTCATCGATGAGAACCTGAACAGATTTTCCAATCTGACAACAGGGAAAGTCTACTGGAACGTGCTCAACAAAGAACGAAAAGGTGAATACCTGGGAAGCACCGTCCAGGTCATCCCCCACATCACCGATGAGATAAAAGACTTTATATATAATGTAGGCAAGGAAGGAGATTCGGATGTTATCATCACAGAGATCGGCGGCACTGTGGGGGATATCGAGAGCCAGCCTTTCCTTGAAGCCATCCGTCAGGTATGCCTTGAACAGGGAAAAGAAAACTGTCTGTTCATCCACGTGACCCTGGTGCCATATATCAGAAGCTCCGGCGAGCATAAATCCAAACCCACCCAGCACTCAGTCCGCGAGCTCAGGAATATGGGCATATCTCCTGACATCATTATTCTCAGGGCAGATGAACATATCGACGAAGATATCTTCGATAAGATCTCAATGTTCTGCAATGTAAAGAGAGACTGCGTCATAGAAAATATCACCCTTCCCACGCTGTATGAGGCGCCTCTGATGCTGGAGAAATCAAAGTTTTCCTGGATCGCCTGCAGAGAGCTGGGGCTGGACGCAGGTCCCTGCGACATGACAGACTGGGCGGAAATGGTGCAGAGGATCGAAGCCGGCGGCAGGAAAATAAAGATCGCTTTAGTTGGCAAATACATAAAACTCCACGATGCCTATCTTTCTGTCGCAGAAGCACTGAGGCACGGAGGCTATGAGAATGGTTTTTCCATAGATATCGACTGGATCGAAGCAGAAGATATCACTCCTGACTCGGCTGATTCGCTTCTTGGCGGTGCTGACGGCATCATCGTTCCCGGCGGCTTCGGTGACAGAGGCATCGAAGGCATGATCAACGCTGCAAACTATGCGCGGGAGCATAACAC
>CAMCER010000221.1 GCA_945873875.1 uncultured Clostridia bacterium | reverse complement strand
GACGGCCAGTCAGGGCCGTATTAAACGGTCGATTTTCTGGTAAGGAACTCTATGAAATAAGGGTATCCCATAGAGTCCCCCGGACTGGCTGATATAGTTACTTTGATCTATGCTTTCTCAATGAGAACTGTAAAGCCGGTGGTGAGCCGTCGACGGATGCCATCCAGTTTTCCATAGCATTCTTTTTCATCACTGAGATACTTGCCCCATTCATCAGGACTGTACTGACTGGTGAATAAGGTTGATGTTCCAAGATCAGCTTTCATCTTGATGAGATGGTATAAGATTTTCATACCTTCCTCCGAATATCTACTTATAGCAAAGTCATCGATAAACAAGAGCTGGATCTTTGCGTAATACTTGATCCGTTTGCGGTATCTGGTTAGGTCTTCCTGTCGATTCAGAATAATTAGCTCATCTAGAAGATCAGAGTAGTCTATGTACTTGCAGCGATAATTACGTTTGCATGCTTCAACACAGCAAGCTGACAGGAAATACGATTTGCCGGCACCGGTCACACCATAGATGCCGACATTTAGTCTATCCTCAGCAAAGGTGAAATCTCGGATTTGTTCCACCACAGCATCATTATAGATTCGTCCGTTTCCAGTTTTTAGATTTTCCATCAAAGCACCCTTGTTGATAAGGCTGCTGAGCCTAAGATTGGTTTCAAACTTAGAGGCTACTCTGTCAAGGTACTGTGTTTCCAGTATTTCACGTAGAAACTGAACCGCATTATAGTTTGACAAATCAGGACTTCTCATCAGTTCAGCAAAACGGCCTGATGCAATCGGGAGATTAAGGAACTCCAGCATTTCATTGATGTCAGAGTGATCAGTCTTCATGATGTGCCTCCTTTTCCTGGCGCATCAGTAAGTTCTTAAGAGAATACTGACTATCGTCATCCTTGTATCGTCCTGTTACAGCTTCCTGATTCTCAGGAAATACATCCGTCGCATCTGGTTTAGTTTCTGTATGATAGGTTGATACTGTGTTGCTCACATAAGAATAGTTGCATTTACCGAAGTTGATTGCGTCTCTGCAGCACTTTTCTAATGCTTCAGGACTATATTTCTCAGCATAACGAAGGATACCGAAACAGCTGCGGAAAGCCTGTACTGGGTAGGCATATCTTTTGATCACTGCATCAATCAATGCTCTTGTGCTTGGCCCGATCTTTGATGCTTTCTGCTGGAAGTATGGAACATTCCAGTAGCCGTAATCACCGTATTCTGCAGGCATATCGGAAGGAATAATAACCCATTCCTTAGGCGTATAGCTTCTTTTATGCGTACGGATATGATCTCCGTTTTTGTTGTAGACAAAGATTTCTTTCTCTCCAACACGTAGCTCAACTTCCTTTTTTAAATACTTTCTAGGCATGCTATAATGGACCTTGTCGAAGGTGAAGGAGAAGTCTTGTGCTACTTTAACAAGCTTTCGCTCAAGGTACTCGAATTTATTGAGCGGAAGAGGCAGAAGAGTCTCCTTCTCTTCTGTTTTAAAGAGGTCAGCACGAGAATACGATAACCCTTCGAAGTTTCTGTTGTTCTCTTTAGCTACTTTCTGTTGAAGAACACGATTAAGTTCCTCGAGAGAATAAAAGATCATTTCCTCCATCTCTACTAAGATGTGCATGGTCACGATCTTTACATGGCCTTCGACAACCGGCTTCCAGCGAGGTGACTTAACCTTTGCTGGAGTGATAACAGTATCATTATGTTCAGCCCATGCCTGATAATCCTTGTTAAGTTCAGGACTGATCCAGTCCTTGTTCTTGTTTACAGCAACCTTGCAGTTGTCTGGAGTGATGGTTGGTGTAATGCCACCAAAGAAATCCAACGCATTGTTGTTGACTCTGATCCAATTCCGAATATCGCAGTCAATCATACCTTCGGCATAAAAGTAATCACTGTAGGTAAGAGCTGCAATAAATATGGTCACCTTCGTTGTCTCATTTGGATACCGGCGGTTGTGGATCAGAAGCTGCTTGCCGGCATAATCGAGTTCCAGGTTAACGCCTGGATATCTCTGGATATGAAAAGTGATGTGTTTTGAATCAGTCCATTCTGAGTAACGCCTGCAATACTGCCGATAACTGTATGGTTTCTTGCCGTCAACCACTCCAACAGCATTATATTTCTGCCAGAGATGTTTCAGTGTCTCGCCCTTGCGAGCCAATGCTTTATATACGGCTTCTTTGTTGAAGTCGCGGTAAAGCTGCAGATCGACGGAGACACCGGATTTTTTATAGAGCAGAGACTCTATATACTCATTGGTAACATCCTCTTTGAGAGGATAAGAGAGCTCCTGACATTCTCTGAAACGTCTTAGGAACTCATTCACTGCTGATTTGCTGCAGTCTCCACAGCTATCAGCGATTTCACGGCCGCTGAGATTATTCACGTAGTGAAGTCTCAGTACTTTCTTGTAATCCATTTCGGACCTCCTAAAAATAGTATTTCTTCCGGTTCGGAAGATACTACTATTATAAAGGACCGAACTGGCCGTTTAATATGGCACATGCCGACCGTTAATTATGGCAAGGTGCGACCGCCTAATATGGCACAGCTGGCCGTTTCAGGAGACAATCTGCAAGCAGTTTGTGGCAATACTATTTTATGTGCAATGTATATGCCGTTTAATACTTTAGAAGATGAAAAAATAGGTCCTAAGATCAGAGATTTGAGCAT
>CAMCER010000220.1 GCA_945873875.1 uncultured Clostridia bacterium | reverse complement strand
ATGTTATCCACCCGATAGTTTTATGTTGTCTATTCCCTTCATGGTATAATTCATAAGTGAAGTATCAGATTCAGAGCAGAGAAAAAGAGCAGTTCTGGATCAAACAAGAACTGCTCTGAATGTGATTCTTCAGAATTGTACCAAGTCGCGGATGGTTAGCCGGTTAATGTATGGGGATAGTATGCTTTTCTTTTGTTAAAAATGCTGAAGTTTTGATCAGGAATCAAGCATACGAAAACAATATTTAGGCTGATTGTATAAATATATCCAATAAAAGGGCATGCTTCGCAGACCTTCTTGCGGAGGTCTTTGAAAAAAATATTCAGTAGAAGTGGCCATTTATCAGGCAGATCCATATGTCCTTCCGATATGCTTCATGTTACAGCAGCCGCATTCCGGGCAGATATGGATATCAAAGTTCCAGACTGCTTTTAGTAGTTCTGGAATAGACAGGGTGCTGTATCTTGATTTGAAACGCTGGTGCCCCTGGAGTTTAAATATCAGTTTCAGGTTTCTGGTCTTATACCGGTTGTTCAGAAAGCCATAGTACCGGATCTTCTGGAAACCGGATGGCAGCACATGCATCATGTAACGCCGGATGAATTCTGTATGAACCAGAGTGATCTGACGTTTGGGTTCACCGGGTTTCTTTCCCCTGGCAGAAAAAGTGACCGTATCATCGGAAACAGAAAGGATCCGGCTGTTTGATATAGCAACCTTATGGGTATATCTGCCAAGATATTCGATCGCATTGCCAAAGCCGTTAAAGGTCTCCTTGATGTATGGGCACCAGTCCATTTCATAAAGGCTGTTTTTCCATTCTTTCCAGTGACAGGAATGACGCAGCATTTCACAGGAAGAAGAAAATGTAAGTGAGCCGCTTTCATAGAGCGCGGAAAGGTGTGACATATATTTCCCTTTAAATTTGTCCCTCAGCACTTCTGTGCGGATAAAAAAGCTTTTGGAGGATCTTCGGATCTTCCCATCTTTGGTAAGTCCGCCGCCGGAAACGATACAGTGCATATGCACATGGTAATCCAGCTCCTGGTTCCATGTGTGAAGCACCTGGATAATACCGGGTGTTGCGCCGAGCCACTTCTTATCAGCAGATAATTCCAGAAGTGTTTCGGCACAGCATCTGTGGAGCAATCCATAAAGAAGCTTCTGATTGCAGAAAATAAGAGGGTTTAACTGATGTGGAAGTGTAAACACTACATGAAAGTAAGGGGTATCAATGACCTCTGATCTTCGTTGATCCACCCAGATCTCTTTCAGGACTGCCTGACAGTTGGGGCAGTTACGGTTGCGGCAGGAGTTGTTGTGTATTTCCACGTGCCCGCAATCCGTGCACTGACTTAAGTTTACGCCAAGTTTGCCGGATTTACAGTTTAAGATGGCATGTGCGGCTTTGCGCTGTACATCTGACTGATAGTGGCTCTGTGCAGAATAGTCGTCATAGGATCGCTCAAATATCTGCCGGATCTTGTAACTACTCATGGCAAACACCTGCTATATAGTCAAGCGGGCTGACCGCCTGACGGATGGAATTGCCTGAAAGATGGACATAGATCGCGGTTGACAGCAGGGACTTATGCCCCATAAGAGCCTTTATGGTAAGCAGGTCTGTTCCATTTTCATACAGGTGCGTACCAAAAGCATGGCGGAAAGAATGACAGGTAAGCCTGCGTTCCCACCCAAGTCTGTCCTCGTGGGCGTGAATGTGTCTTGAGAGAAAGAAGGTATCAATGGGGCTGTCCCCGCCGCGCTGTTTGGGGAATAGATATCCCATAGGCCGTCCACATTTAAACCAGTACTGTGTCAGAAGATCAAGAGCCACATTAGAAAGAATGGCATACCGGTCATTCCTGCTTTTCGAGTGCGTGATGTGAAGGCGCATATTTTTGCGGTCGACATCTTCATAGCGGAGCCGGCAGACTTCTCCGATGCGGAGACCGGAAGAATACATGAGGGTAACCATGGTTTTATGCTTTAGATCAGGCATGGAAGAAATAAACTGCCAGGTTTCTTCTTTTGAAGGGACATACGGAAGGTATTCATCAAACCTGCGCATGGGAAGCTGTGTATCATCCCATGTTTTATGTAACACATACATGGTAAAGAAACGCAGCTGGGAGATGGCGCAGTTGATCGTACGGTCAGAAAGGCCTCTGGATTTCTGGAGCCAGCGGATGAACTCACGAAGTTCATTCCATGAAACATCTTCGGGTGCGTTATGGAGAATGTGTGTGAGGTAATCCAGATAAGCCCGGATGTAAGTGCAGTAATTTTTAAGAGTGTGGTCAGTAAGGCCACGAAGGGAAATCATTTCCCTGAAAGAATTTAAATATTTGTCCATCGTAAAAATCTCCTTTGAAATGAAATAAATTGAAATAAGAAGTACCATTACATTTCAAAAGAGGCGGTGGACGGATAAAAAAATAAAATATGTAGTTGTTAAGTTTAAAAATCCATGATAAACTAAACATAGCAGTTCTTGTGAATATGTGATTGTTTGGTGTGGTAACTTAACAATACAACATAAATACAAAAACTGCTACTTTTTTTTTAAAAAGTTTAAAAAAGTGGTGATTTCATGTACCTCGGGCTAGCCGTCGCGCTAGCGACTTGGTACAATACCAAATAATATATTTTTACCAAATGACAAGGGGGCATAAGATGCGGCAGACAACGAAGCAGGCTATTGCCGAAGCAT
>CAMCER010000219.1 GCA_945873875.1 uncultured Clostridia bacterium | reverse complement strand
GGAAAAAGTTGGAAACAATTATATATATCAACTTTGTTTCCAACACTTTGGGGGGTATAAAAAAGCGCTATGAACTGTGGTATAATTTTCACGGGAAAAAGGCTGTCCTGCAGTGAACGATGCTGTTCTGAGCAGAGGTGGCTGTGGTCAGCTAAGAGGAGGCTTAATGTTCGGTTATGTCCGCGCGGACAACGCGCAGCTGAAAATGTATGAATACGAACTTTATACCGGGTATTACTGCGGTGTCTGCAAGTCCATCGGAAAGCGTTACGGACAGCTTCCCAGGATGGTTCTCAGTTATGATGCGGCATTTCTTGCCATGCTTTTAGAGTCTCTGTCTGAGACGCCGGATGCTCCGGCAAGCGAGCGGTGCATAGTTCATCAGATCAGGAAAAGGACCGTGATCAGAAACGGCGCCATCGACTACGCAGGAGATGTCATGCTGATCCTTGCGTGGCATAAGCTGATAGATGATGCGAAAGACGAGGGAAAGACATACGCGAAAGTAACAGTATCTCTGATGAAGAGAAAGTATGAGAACCTTAAAAAGAAAAGGCCGCATCTTTGTCTTGCGATAGAAAGATATCTCAGCGAGATGGATAAACTGGAAAGAGCGGAATGCGCCAGCATAGACCAGATGGCAGAGTCCTTTGCGCAGATCATGCAGGCAGTGATCACAGGATACGGAAGAGAGCAGATGAAGCCCGGGACAGACAAAGTGCTTTCAAGGCTGGGGTATCATCTGGGCAAATGGATATATCTGATCGATGCCGTGGATGATATTGAAAAAGATATGGAAAGCGGAGCGTACAATCCTCTTTTCTTCAGGTTCGGACTTGAAGAGGGCGAGTCTCCTGAAGCTTTCCGGGAAAGAACAGAAGCAGGCTGCAGGAGAAATCTTCTCACTTACCTTGAAGAGATAGCCAAATGCTTCGACCTTCTGGAGATAAAGAAAAACAAGGGGATACTGGAAAACGTTATCTTCATCGGGCTCATGGATCAGACAGACAAAGCCCTGAGACGTGAGGACCGGGTTCAGGGGAAGTGAGCTCTGCTTAAGGTATTTTTCAGCATTGCGGCTTAACATATGATATAATGAGAGGCGTGGATAACACAGATACTCAAAAGAGGAGAATTGCAGATGATAGACGATCCGTATAAAGTATTGGGAGTCAGCCCGAATGCGTCAGATGATGAGATAAAGGCTGCATACAGAGAATTAGTAAAGAAATATCATCCTGACAAATATCAGGATAACCCTTTAGGCGATCTGGCCGAAGAAAAACTGCAGGAGATCAATGAAGCATATGATATGATCATGCGCGGCGGCAGAAACAGCTCCGGCGGATACAGCAGTTCAGGCGACGGCTACAGCGGAGCAGGCGGCTACAGAGCCACCCAGTCCGGTCCTGAATATCAGGAGATCAGAAGAGAGATAGACAGGGGAAACCTTAAAAGAGCGCAGGATCTTCTCGATAACATCCCCAGCAAACAGAACGCGGAGTGGATGTTCTTAAGCGGTATGGTGTCCTACAGAAGAGGCTGGTATGATGATGCTGTGGGCAAACTCCAGCAGGCAGTTTCCATGGAGCCTGGCAATATGGAATACCGTCAGGTGCTGAATTCTGTCCTTGGAGCAGGATCCATGTATCAGCAGAGATCCTACGGACAGGGGTACGGCAACACCGAAGCAGCGCTCTGTCAGGCGTGTCAGTGCGCTATTTGTCTTGACTGCTGCTGCAGGGGAGTATAGTTTATAGCAAACATGACCGGTCAGGTGCCTGCAGGTGCCGGGCCGGTATTTTTTAAGAGACAGTTGAGGGATACCATGGGAAGGCGGACAAACAACTCATATAAGCTCGCGTTTAGCGGGATATTTCTGGCACTTGCAGTAGTGTCTCTTTATATTGCTTCTGTCATCCCGGGGCTTGAGCTTACGTTCTATGCTCTCAGTTCTGTGTTTATCGGGCTTGTGATACTTGAGACAGGTATCGGAGGCGGGATACTGGTCTATGCGGCGGCTGCGCTTCTGGGATTCCTGCTGATACCAAACAAAGCCGCAGTGATCCCGTTCATTTTCTTCTTCGGTATATACGCAGTCATAAAAGCTGTCGCTGAAAAGCCTCAGGGGAAAGTGATCCAGATGGTGATAAAGATCGCGTTTTTCGCTGCAGTCTTCAGCATCGCTTACCTTTTATTCAAGGAGCTTTTCTTCGGAAATATAGATATGCCTGACTGGTCGTTCCCGGTGCTCCTTATAGCGGGGATCGCAGTATTCGTGCTTTACGATTTTATATTCACGCTCATACTTGAAGTTTATAAAAAACGCGTCAACTGGAAGGCTGGCAGACCGAAAGGCGGGAAGAGCAGAGTTGCCGATGAGATAAAGCTTTCTCACGACGATGAACCTTCAGAATGATGCGAAAGCAAGCGGCCGGATGGGACTGTAAGGCAAGAGTCCTCATCGCCGGCGACCATAATTGCTCGTTCACAGAGAATATAAACCCGGGAAAACTCGTGTCCTGACGGACACTCAGACTGTTCCCGGGTTTTGATATTCTCTTCGTTCACTTCGCAAATGATCGCAGCGGCTCTTGCGGAGTTTGCCTTACAGTCCCATCACGACCGTTTTCATGCAGCATCATATACAGAAAACTACTCGATAGTGTATTTCAGTTTCTTTTCGTGAACGGCACAGTCTGTCAGGTACATGTTTATCAGGTTC
>CAMCER010000218.1 GCA_945873875.1 uncultured Clostridia bacterium | reverse complement strand
AGCAGAAAGATGACCTCTGCTGACGTAAAGTGTTTTCGCTATATCTTCAGTCCTTATGACAGAGTGAAGGTGCTGCCTGATGTATCTGAGAGTATTGGCGATGAGCTCGGTTTTCACTGTCGAGTCCTTATTTTTCCTGATTATCTCAGTGTATTCTAAGAACATCTGCTTCAACAGCTGCATGACTTCTTCTTCGCTGGTGCTGTTTTCAGATAACCTGATGTATTTCTGGTGAATCTGCAGTGCGAAGAACATGTCCAGTCCGCCGCGCATAGCTGACTGTGAGGCGAGGGTGGAGCCGATCAGAAATGAATACTTGGCATTTCTCAGTGAATCGTCAAGGACCTCCGGACAGAAGCACATGTCCTGTGAAGTTTCCAGCCAGTCTTTCATGCCTTCCACGTCTCCTGCCGAGATGATCTCATTGAAAAAATCAGAAAGCCTTACTTTTCTCATAGTCCTTTCATCGACAGAATTGTCGAGGAAAGCTATCTCAGAAGTCAGGATGAAGTTATCTTTCTCCGCATCGATAGTATACGAGATCTCGTTGAAGTGGAGCATCTTATAGATATTGAGAAGAAGCGGCACGAATGAATATACCGACATAGTGACGCAGCCTTTAAGATTGTTCACTATCACATCTGCAGTCGCTGGATCATCCGTCATCATTTCAGCAGTCTTTCTTACATCGCTTTCTGAGACATGACCATGTACTATGGGACCGACGACGAGAAGGACCGGATCCATATTGATGACTCCCACAGTGTAATTCTTTCTGAAGGTGATACAGCTGATGGGGTCTTTGATTTCTGAAGTATCACAGAGGTATTTTCCAGTTATTTTTCTGGCGCACTCAGGATAATCATAAGGTGAGAAAAAAGCAACGAGCTCACCTTCGAAAAAGCACCTGGTGTTGATATGAGTCAGTTCAGCTACGGTGCCTGCGATGCTTATGCTTTTGTCCTTCAGACTTTTGGTCCTGTTTATGTCGTTGCTTTTATCCTGGTTCATTCTTAAGATCCCTGTAGGTTCTGAAGCTGCTTCTTTGACAACTCTTTAAACTTCATTCTAATCAACAGCCTTCATTTTATCAATTATACAAAGTAATAAAAGACATTATTACCATAACGGAAACAATTTTATCATATTCCTGACCGCGCGGTGCATGTGGGAGCATATGAGACATGTTCCCGCACTTTTCGGGAGCACAGATCCGGTAAAACAGCAGATGTTTGACACTGTACAGGACTGTGATATAATTTGTAAAAAGCTTCAGCAGAAGCAGATCGTTCATTCACCTCAGAGAGGAGGGGTCATTTCATGAAAAAGTTTGTTATGCCGTTTTTAGCCGGACTGGTTTTTCTTATTGCCATTGCCCTTGCCGGCTGCGGGGAGCCTCCGCTTCAGAAAGCGTATGAAGAAATGAATGCTCTGGAGAGCTCCTATTCAGAAGTGTTCTACGACAGTTCTAAAGATATCCTTCAGGTAAGTCTTTATGACAGCGCGGACCTTGATGCTGTATTCGAAAAACTCGATGAAGCCGTAAAGGATCAGGAACTGGGCGGGATATTCTTCAGGACCAAATTCACCACCGACTCTAATTTCATAAAGGATTACGACAAGAAGATCAGTGAGCTTCCCTGCAAGTCGCTGAGCATGCTGGCCGTTTCCACAGAAGTGGCTGAATACAGCAGAGGGTTATGGACGAAACTGGCGCCGAACTCAGAGATAATATATATCCCGGGCATATGGTCAGTGAGCCACTATAAAGGAGAGGCCGAAGATAATCTGAAAAAGGTCGAAAAACTGTGGATGTCCAATGACGGCTTCCAGGGGATAAAGATGTTCCCGAAGGTAAGAGAGATAGGCATAGCCGTTGATATCGATATGGACAGGGATCCGTCGAAGGAAGAGGAAGAGAGTTCTTCAGAAAGCACAGATATAACTTCCGGAAGCGGCGATGATCAGTCAGAAAGCACATCCGACAGCTCAACAGATGCCGATGAGCAGGAAAGTGAAGAGACAGAGCCGGCATACGTTTTCGATCCCACGTTCGACGGGGCAGAATACTTCACGCCTCTGAGAGTGGCAAAGAATCTTGACCACATACTCATAGCGCCGACATCTTCATCGTATACCATCAATGCTAACGGAGCAGGGTACATATACGCCCTGAGCAATGTGCGCCCTAATGTGAAGATCAATGCTCCGGACAAAGAACTCAGCGAGGATAATCTGATAAAGATAAGAGACGTTGATATTTCAGATCTTACTTACAATGGATCATATCTGAAAGACCAGATACTGGAGGGCTTCCTGAAGCCGGAGACGAAAAAGTGCTATAAGAAGGGGATAAAGTTCAGAGAAAGTTCAAAGGCGCCGGGGATCAGAGGAAAAGCTCTGGTCTATATGGCAAGCCCCGATTCCTCCGACTGGCACAGCAGCCGCAGATACTATGAAAACGGGGAGATACTGGGAAAAGACCAGCTGAAGAACAAGGTGAGCCTGCCGGAAAGATCCCGTGACTATCAGACATTCATATATGCCTATCCGGTCTACAGCTATAAGGCCATGTACACATCAGGCACCAAAGGATATACGGAAACCTATAAAGTCCAGGTATTCGATCTGAAAAAGAAGATAAAATACAAGGCGCAGACCGTGGCCAGCGAGGATCCGCCTCAGAGTTTCAGGTATCAGAAGGGTTATCCACCTGAAAAATACGGCGGCAG
>CAMCER010000217.1 GCA_945873875.1 uncultured Clostridia bacterium | reverse complement strand
CGATTCTGGCCAGCTTTTTTTCGGGGTCGCTCGGCTCGCCAGGCTGTTCCTTCTCTCGTTCGAGATAAACACGGTATATTTTGTCCGTGACCATGTCGAGCATGGCAGGATCACGCATGGCAGCTGCGACCTCGTCGGCGATGAACGCCTCGAACCGTCTGGCAGGGACATTCTTCGCATCACAGTCTTTTCCGGTGCATTTATAGTACAAATGTTTCGCGCCTGTTTTGCTAGTGCCAGAAATTCCTTTATAGTTGGATCCGCAGAGACCGCAGAACAGCTTCCCGGATAAATAGTATTCAGCGCTCTTCACATGAGTAGGGTGATCCTTTTTGATTTTCTCCTGAACCATATAGAACAGATCCTCCGGAACAATAACGGGCATCCCGCCCTCAATAACGACATCAGAATATTTATATTCGCCGATATAGCGCCGGCTGGTGAGCATCCGCCGGACCGCAGTGCAGTTAAAGGCATTTCCTTTACCGGTCAGGACGCCGTGATCGGCGAGATATCTGCTGATATCCGCATATGTGCATCCGTCGAGGCACATTTCGAAGGAATGGAAAACGTGAGGAGCAACCTCTGGATCGATCTCATATCTGCGATCCGCTCCGACCTTGTATCCGATCGGAGGTGTGGAGCCTGTCGCCTTGCACTTCTTCGCTGTGTCATGCATCCCGCGTCTGATTTTCCGCGAGAGCTCTTCGGAGTAATACTGAGCCCAGCCCTCCATGAGAGCCTCCAGAAGAATCCCCTCGGGTCCTTCCGGAATATTCTCTGCAGCATATCTGATATCGATTCCGAGATCCTTCAGCTGCTTCTTGTAAACGACGGAGTCGTATTTGCTGCGGCTGAAGCGGTCGGTAGTGTAGACAACAACAGTGTCAAATTTATCGGACTCTGCATCGCTGATCATACGCTGAAACTCAGGACGGCGATCTGTCCTGCCGGTGATATGCCGGTCGGCATAGACATCGACCAGCTGCATCTTATTCTGTTTTATGTATCTTTTACACTCTCGGACCTGGCCTTCGATAGACTGGTCTGTCTGGCCGGACCCGGCAGAGTATCTCGCATAAATGACTGCTTTTTTCATATCAAAAGCCCCTACTATGATGATTTTTGTACCAGGAAAGCTGAATCACTTTTTTTATATCCCTCGGAAATGAGATAACGAAGATATTTAAATAAAGCATCTTGGCCCTCCTCGTTCAATTCACGAAACTCTTTGAGTAGTTGCATCTCAACAGACGAAACTTCGGTAGCGCCGTAATAATCGAGCAAGTATGAACACGAGACATCAAGAGCTTCGCAAAGCGCAACGATTTTATCGGCGTCGGGCTTGCTCTTATCTGTTTCCCAATTACTAATAACGCCAGCAGACTTGACGCCTATTTTGCTGGCGAGATCTGCCTGCATGAGCCCTGCTTTTTCGCGGGCCTTTCTTATTCTCGAACCTAGTGTATTCATGGTTTTACCTCCGTGCAAAACCTATTCTATTGAGTATTCTCGAATAAATCAAGAAATTATTGAAAATATTATTGACAATCAATAAATATTTGATTATGATGAAGGAAATCAATAATTCTTTGAATGAAAGGTGACGAAATGAGGACAAACGAAACTGTAAAAAGAATCATAGAACAGGAAGGAAGATCTCAGAAATGGCTTGCCGAGGAAATGAACAGAGCCGATCCGGACATCAGAATGACAAACGTGAAACTCAGCGCAATCGTGACTGGAAGAAGAATTATGTCGGGAGACGAGATGCTCGCGTTCTGTCGAGCTATGCAGATCAGCCCAGACGTGTTCCTGGGATAGGAGGAAGTCATGTGCAGCAGAGAAATAACTATCGAAGACCGCATCATAGAGAACTCGGCCATGAACAGGCTGCTCGATTATGTGCTGGCCACGATGGAGGAAATGCAGAGGAGGAAAAACGATGAAGAGACACAGAATCAGGAAACACAGCCCGCTTGATATCATGATCAAGCTGATGGCAGCATGTGGATTCATCTTAGTAGTCGGATCAGTCGGCTACGATGAAATGATGACGGAGATGCATTTGCATTATCCGCTCGCATTAACGGTCGCAAAGGCATTCGCGGGTTTTGCATTGATGACGCCATGGTGTCTGATTCAGTTAGCGGAGCAGAACGATGAAGCAACGAAATAAGAAGATTCCGGGAGACAAGCCGCAGTGGATCGTTATGGAGGAAGAGGAAATCGAGAACGAACGAAATAGGCGAATCGGTCTCCGGCTGGTCGGCAGGATGACGCCGGGCAGGGAGTACATCGTCGAGAAGATGAGGGAGGTTTATTCGAGATATGGAAAACAATTTCACGAAACATGACATCTGCAGAGCACTTCTACCGGTGCTGAGGATGACAAGGGCGCTCCGTGATCTGAAGGACCTGGAATATCACGTCGATACTGAAGAAGTCCACGCTGTATTCAGAGGCGGCTATACGAAGAAGATTAACGTCGCGTGCGATTCAGGGCTGGCGATGATCAAAGACATTGTGAACATAATTGAACTATAAAAATGGGAAAGCAAAGACAATTCGTGATTGAAAGATACAAGTGCACGAAGTGCGGACAGGAAATGACGGTTCCGCGGGCGATGGGAAAAAGACGTCCGCGTGGGCATATAAAGCACATGTACTGCATTCGATGCAAGAAGGTGCAGCCATTCATATTATAAGGAGGAAACCATGACGAAAAATGTACAAG
>CAMCER010000216.1 GCA_945873875.1 uncultured Clostridia bacterium | reverse complement strand
AGTGAGCCTGACATGATCGCCTTTGCCGTAAAGGATTTCTATAACAGAGATAATGTCATCACAGACATAAATATGGGATGCCCCGTGCCCAAGATCGTAAGAAACGGAGAAGGATCAGCCCTCTTAAAGGATCTGGATCTGGTGTATGACCTGGTCGCGGCCGCGGTGAAGGCTTCGAAAGAAGCCGCAGGTCTGTCGGAATGCGTCGGGCAGACCAGACATACCGAAGGAAGCGACGTGGCGCACATAAAGCCGGTAACTGCCAAGATCCGCATCGGATGGGACAGCGGATCTGTCAACGCAGTGGAGACAGCAAAGGCAGTAGAAGCAGCCGGAGCAGATGCTGTGGCAGTCCACGGCAGGACCAGAGAACAGTTTTATTCAGGAAAAGCCGACTGGGACATGATCAGAAAGGTAAAGGAAGCCGTGGACATCCCTGTCATCGGAAACGGCGACATCTTCAGCGGACAAGATGCCATGGACATGATGGAAAAGACCGGCTGCGACATGGTGATGATAGCCCGCGGGGCTTTAGGAAATCCATGGATATTTGAAGAAGCTCTTGCTCTTTGGGAAGGAAGAGATGTTCCGCCCAGGCCTTCTATTGAAGAACGCGTGGCTGTGATGAAAGATCATTTTAAGGATCTTGCGGCCTTAAAGGGTGAATACGCGGGAGTCCGGGAAATGCGAAAGCATGCCTCCTGGTATACTAAGGGACTCCGGGGCTCAGCGGCCCTGCGCAGGAAGATCAACAGCATAGAAAGCGCAGAGGAGCTGCTCGGAGAATTCGACAGCCTCGCAGACAGATGACCTGCCGGCAGTATCCCGGATCAGCGGCCATGACTATCCAGGAAAATGTCCGAACTCCCGATCGTTGAAAAAACACTGTGAATCCATATATATTTCAATAACAGTGTTTTTGCAGCGGCGGCAGAGGATGGTTCAGAGAGTTTTTATGAAAAAAGGACATACTGCCTGTCAGACAGGTGCGGGAAGCATTGAAACGACACTGTTATTTTGCCACTGGCAAATTCACAGTGTTTTTTCAATGGGTCTGGGATCCGGGGGGCCGCCGGGCGACAAAAGAGAAGGCCTCTATAGCGGCTGGGGCCATATGGACCCGGCAGGGAGATATCAGTTCTATGGCAGCTGGGGCCTGATGAAATCTGCGATGAACTGATGGCCCTCGACGGTGGGGTGTATCCCGTCAACGAAGTCGTCGAAGTCAAGGTATGCTTCCTGACGATCCATGAGGATGCAGTCGTCGTTTTCTTCAGCGTATTCTTTGAGAAGATCAGAAAAAGTCCTCAGGTGGTCGATGGCTGTCACATAGTCTGCCGGCACCCATTCAGTCATGGCTCTTTCGCCGTCGCAGATGATGGGAGTCAGCAGGATAGGTGTGATGCCGTTTTCCCGGCACATGCCGCACATCTCTTCTACCATATCCATGCAGCGGCGGGGGGAAACGAGTCCGGAGATAAAGTCGTTGGAACCGGTCAGAAGCATCATGTAATCAGGCTTTTTAGAGATCACGTCCTGCTGAAACCTTAAAAGCATGCCCTGGGCAGTGTCTCCGTTTACGCCTTTGTTGATCACATCGTAATCAGTGGATTCTCTCAGAAGAGAAGCGAAGCACTGGCTCCTTCTGTGAGGGAATCCGTTGACTATACTGTTTCCTATACATACCATCAGAGGTTTTTTGCTCATTATATTCTGTCCTTTCCTGATACCAGTCTTTTCCTGTGGATATTTCACTGGTTTACGGGTATAATCGTTTTATCTGCAAGGACAATTATACTCCAAAAAAGGAGTTCTTACTATATCACGGAAAGGAGAAAAACATGTCATATGTGTTCAAGCCATCGGGCGTCTGCTCGACAAAGGTGGAATTCGATATCGATAACGGACGTCTTCACGACGTTAAGTTCACAGGAGGCTGCAACGGCAACCTTAAAGGCATCGGAAGGCTGGTAGAGGGAATGGAAGCAAAGGATGTAGCAGAAAAGCTGAGAGGAACTATCTGCGGTTTCAAGAAGACATCCTGCCCTGATCAGCTGGCTCAGGCCATTGAGCAGGTGCTGGCTCAGCAGTAACGCCGGGACGGGCCGCAGGCTTTTTGGTAAACTGGTCGGAACGGGACCATACGGTTGAAAACACGTAGAATTCATGTATAATGATATTTAGTGTTTTCAGGAATGCGTAATTGCTGAAAGGCCCGATATGTTGAGTGAGGATAATACGGAGAGACAAAAGAAAAGATGGGGAGACCGGCGTGACGGAAAGCGCGTCAGAGAAATGGACGGCGTTCATCACATAATGCCTTACCTCTTCCCCAACAGGACAGACAGCGAAGTGTATATCAACGAACAGATTGATATGACGGCGCTGGTTGAGTTTCTCGAAAAGAAGAACGGAGAAGGTGCGGAATTCAAAACCACACCTTTTCATGATATTGTGGCAGCTGTAGGAAAACTCATATATCAAAGTCCTCTGCTGAACAGATTAGTATCAGGCCGAAGATACTATGACAGGAACCGGATAACTCTGGCTTTTGTCGTAAGGAGAAAGATCACAGACGTATCTGAAGAGATGCTTTTAGAGCTTCCCATCACAGGGGATACCGTTCTTGAGGAAGTGAGCCGTAAGATAATCGGTGATGCGGACGACCTTAAGAAGGGCGGCGGCAACGATATCGGAGTCGCTCTGGATTTAGTAAAGAAATTTCCCCGCCCGCTTATGAGTT
>CAMCER010000215.1 GCA_945873875.1 uncultured Clostridia bacterium | reverse complement strand
TGCTACTCCGGAGGACGGGTATAAATTCAACGATGGTACATACACCGTTTCAGTGCCCTTTTATCCTCTTGAAGATGATCCTGAATTCGATGAATATGATCTGTCCATGACAGTAACTATAAAAAACGACAGGATAACCAGGATAACTGGTGTCAAAGGAAACGGCGACGGAGAAAACGACAGCTTCATAAAACGTGCTGCCAACCTGATGATACCGGCGATCATAAAGGCGGGTAATGCTGATTCTGCAGACACCGTGTCCGGTGCCACCTGCACAGCAGAGTCCATAATCGCAGGATGCAGCCTTGCTTTCCAGCAGGCAAGAAAATAAGGCGGTCAGGCTCCTCTGGCCGGACATCAGTATGAGGAAAGGTAAAAATGAAAGATCTAGTGATAAGGATCGTGTGCATGGTCTCTATATTTGCTGTGCTTGCAGGATATAACGTGGTCCTTGCCATGCGGGATAAAGATCAGCAGATAGAGACTCTCACGCAGCAGGTGGAAGCCCTGCAGGCAGGAGGAAGCACCTCTTCTGCTGGCACGGAAAAAACTCAGGCTGGATATAAAGACGGGGAATACACAGGTTCTGCCGAAGGATACGACGGCACCGTCACCATGAAAGTCACGGTAAAAAACGGCAGCATCCCTGACATCTCTCCTTTGTCTCACAGCGGAGAAGATGCTGCTTACTGGGATATGGCTGTTTCCGTGATACCGGCCATGGTCGAAGCCCAGACTTCTGATGTGGATACTGTAAGCGGAGCCACATTCAGTTCCACCGGGATCATAAACGCTGTAACAGATGCACTGTCACAGGCTCTTTAAATAATGGATAACTGGAAAATGAACGACAAGACAAAACCAAAAAATACTCTTATAAAGAAAAACGCGCCTGCCCTGATACGTTTTCTGGTGCAGGTCGTATTTTTCATCTTCTTCCCCTCGGCATATTCTGCATCCTTTGCAGGAGTAAAATACATATTCACACAGCTGGGTCTGACAAAAATGACAGAGGTCACTCCTTTTGTCGCCATACTCATAGCGCTGTGCCTGTACACGGTCGTCTTCGGACGGTTTTTCTGCGGCTATGCGTGCGCCTTCGGAAGCATGGGAGACTGGCTGTTCTCACTCCACAGCCTCATAAGCAGGTCGCGTAAAAAGAAGCCTCTTGCCATTTCACCGAAGATGCTGACGAAGCTTTCATGGATCAAATACGTCGTCCTGACTGCGGTGATAGTGCTGTGCGTCACCGGCAATTTTGAGAAAACAGCAGGATCGAGCCCATGGGATGCCTTCTCGCAGATACGTTCAGGCAGTTTCACCCTTTCAGGTTATACTGCAGGGCTTATTGTGTTATTATTTATCATGACAGGCATGTTTTTCAGCGAAAGATTTTTCTGCAGAGTGCTCTGCCCCATGGGGGCAGTATTCTCCATCCTGCCGGTGATACCCCTCTTTTCCCTGAGAAGGAAAAGGGAAAACTGTATAACAGGATGCAGCGCCTGCAGCAGGAAGTGCCCCTCTGACATAGCTCTGCCTGACATGGGCAGCTATGAAGTCCAGGGAGACTGCTTCCAGTGCGGTAAATGCACATCAGCCTGTCCGAGACAGAACATCCGATGCAGCGGAGTAAAACTGAAAGGCAGTGAGTTCTTTCTGATACTGCTGCGTGCGGCTTTACTGGCCGGGCTGTTCATATGGCTCGGCGCCTGAGGGTCTTAAGAGGATCCGGGGTGATCATATGTCACGGTTCATCAGAAAAGCAGATATCATACTTATTATCCTTGTCATCGCCGCAGGGATCGCGGCGACTGTCATGCTGTCAGGAGCTGAGGCTTCCGGCGGCTCTGTTTACGTGACCATAGACGGGTCTGAATACGGCACATATCCGCTTTCTGAAGACAGGGATATCGATCTGGGCACGGGCAATGTGATCAGGATAAAAGACGGCAAAGTGCGCATGATATCCGCCACCTGCCACGGCCATGACTGCATGAAACAGGGCAGTATCAGCCGGGCACCCGAGTCCATAATATGCCTTCCCCATAAAGTAGTCGTTGAGATAAAAGGAAAGGAAAAAGGCTATGACACGGTCGCGAAGTAACAGTATAGCAGCGGGAGCGCTGCTGACTGCTCTCGCACTCATATTCTCATATGTGGAGTTCCTTATCCCCTTCAATATCGGCATTCCTGGTGTGAAACTGGGCATAGCCAATATAGTGGTGGTGACCGCTCTTTATGTGTATAACGGAAAATACGCTCTTGCCGTGAATATCATCAGGATAATCATCGCAGGCTTCCTCTTTTCAGGAGCATTCGGCATCATCTATTCTCTGGCAGGAGGACTGCTGAGCTTCGTCGTCATGATACTCCTTAAAAGGACCGGGATCTTCTCTGTTATCGGAGTCTGCGCAGCAGCAGGAGTCGCCCATATTCTGGGGCAGCTTCTCACCGCTGCATTTCTGGTATCCAACCTGAGCATATTCGTATATTTCCCTGTACTGCTCTTTTCCGGCATCATCTGCGGCATCATAACAGGGTTCGTTACGACTCTCATTTTATACAGGCTCCCGGATCGCATTTACAAATTCCCGGAAGGCTGATCTCTGATCCAGTGAAAACACACAGCCAGGACACATTCATCTGCTTAAATGAAAAAAGACTGTCTCCCCTGTCAGGAAAACAGTCTTTTATCATCGTCTTTTTAAGCGTGATTATTTGAGTTCTACTGTAGCGCCAACTTCTT
>CAMCER010000214.1 GCA_945873875.1 uncultured Clostridia bacterium | reverse complement strand
CTGGACATTCTGGATACCTTCAACGTGAAAGTGAAGCCGGTCTATTATACCAGAATGAATAAAAGAGTATCGGATCTGACCGGAATGCAGGCTGCAGATCTGGAGGACGGACTGGCTTTCCCGGATGCGGCCGAGCAGTTTCGCACCTGGTGCGGCGGCTGTCCGTTTGTGACCTGGGGACCGGATGATGTGCGGATGCTGGAGGATAACCTGCTGATTCACGATATGGATCTGGACTGGCTGCCTGCTGCCTATGATGCCCAGATGATCTTCGACGATCAGGTGACCATGGAAGGACGGCAGTATGCCTTGAACTACGCCATGTTCTTTTTCGGCGTAAAGCCGCTGGCAGCCCACGACGCCCTAAATGACACCATCAATACGGTGAAGGTACTGCGGAATCTCAGCTTTCTCCGGGGAATTCAGGATCAGATGGGCTACTGTGCACTGGAAGCGGTGTAATTCGGCATAGGGGAGAGAACCGGTTGCGCCTTCAGGACGGATGGGGTATAATGGAACTTGTTCAGAAACCCTGCGGGGAGACTGACACCAGGACGAAATGAGGAGGATCGGAAGAGTGGATTTTGAGACGATGGGATTCGCCGGATATCCGGAGGACGAAGAAGAAATCGATGAAGAGCTAGAAGAACGCCTTATGCGGGTTGCCGCCTGCATGAGCATGCTGCCGGGGGATGAATTCGACGAAGACATGTTCGAAAACGCCTGCTATATGGCCAATGTGGATCCGGAGGATTTCTCCGAAGCAGATCTGAACAAGCTGATGGAAATGATGTGAGGAAAACTGCATGTATGAAGCGTTTCTGCGGGAAATGTCCCTGCCTCCGGAGCTGGTGATCAAGGGCTATATTCCCGGTGAGCCGGACTGCAATTACGAAAAATATATACTGGAATTTCTCAATGGGTCGGACTGGTTCATGAAAAAGACGAAAGGGCAGCCCTTCTTTCACCCTGCCAGCGAAACCCACGGAGAATGCGACTGCATTTCCGGGGCATACAGCCTGGATCTGAAGCTGGTCCTCAGCAATTCAGAGCTTCGGAGGAAGAGCAGACCCCGGGATTCCGGACAAAATCCGGTCACTCGGCTTCATGCTGCGCTGCGGAATTACGATGTATCCGGGCTGAAGGTGCTGGACAGTCTGCAGTGCGGGGATGAGGAAGGCCAGATCTGTACCTTCGAAGAGCGGATGGAACGGGACGTAAAATTCTTTCTGAATAATCTGGAGACGAAAAAGCATCTGCTCCTGTTCCATGGTTACGAGATGTTTTTTGATACGGAAGAGAGTCTGGATTTCGGCACTGCCATGGGGGAAATGGAGACGGCGCTGAACTTTGACTTCCGTGAATCAATGAAATACCGGGACCAGAAGGTTGGTATGGAAACCTATATGGGCTGCTTTTACGAGCAGTTTTTCGTCATGTTCCGGTGGATACCGGAGACCGCAGGCTTTCGCTGGATCGACCGGGTGGAAAAGGAGAAAAGCCCGGTTTATCTGAAGTTATGCAGCTATATCAGGGGGGAAGAAAATGGGGAACAGGATTGAGAAGAAGAACGAAAAAAAGACGGCATGCAGAACGGTGCTGTTCATCATCTGTCTGGTCGGTATGATATTCTGCCTGACCGGCTGCGGCGCTTCGGAGAAAAAGCTGCCGGGGACAGAGGATGCGGCACTGCTTAAGCCGTTTCTGGGCAGCTGGCAGTGCGAAGAAACGCCGATGGAGCGTGATGACATCTATACCGGATATCTGCATCTGGAAGTGCAGGATGACAGCAGCTATTCCATGTATGATATCGAAGCCGGAAATCCGGGCATCGAGGGAACGCTGGAAATACAGACCGAAGATACCATGGTGATCCATATTCATGAGACTGTAGATACAGATCTCCCGAATGGATGGGAAACCATGTCCATGGATCAGCCGCTGACATACCGGTTCACGGAAGACGGGAAGCTGGAAATGAGCCTTGCGGACGGTGAGGAGACGGTGACGCTGGTGTTCGGGCGGTCGTGATTACGTAAAACCGCCGTGATAATGAAGGCCGCCGTGCTAACGAAGGCCGCCGTGCCGGGACAGAAACAGAGAGAGGAAAACGATGAGTTACGAAATCGATATCAGAGAAGAACTGATCATTCATAATGTCAACGAAAAAACCAGGACTGCCGCGGCCAGACTGACGGATTACATTCGGCAGTACAATAAGATGGACGGATTAAGCGGCATGCAGATTTATGCCATGGAGCTTGCAGCCGACGAAAAGATCGCCTGGGCGGACGATGAAATCAGTTCGAAAGAATGCGGATATATTTTTACGGATACTGCCACAGGTGCGCCTCTGGTGAAGCTGATCGAGGAAGACTATACCCACTGGGATGAAGAGGAGGATGTGCAGGTGATTTTGAACCATCTGGAAACCGCACGGGAGATCACGCTGCGCATGGACTGCAGCCTGCTGGTAACCTCCGAGACATCCTACGGTGTGGCATTCTGGCAGGAATACCTGGAGCGGATGGAACCGGAAGACATCGGTTCATACATCACCTACCGCAGTGCAGAATTCTATACGCCGGATGAACCGGTCTGTTTCTATGCTTATATGGACGGAAAATGCGAAACGCCGGAGTTTGCGGAGGGCGTGGATGCGGTTTCTGACTGCCGGGCCTGGCACAGCTACTGCCTGAAGATGAAAATCGAAGGACTACAGCGCGAGGAGGATGCAGAACGCCTGGCAG
>CAMCER010000213.1 GCA_945873875.1 uncultured Clostridia bacterium | reverse complement strand
GAAAATACATGTATGCTGCAGGGCTGCAGCACGCAAACCCTGTGACTGACCGTTTCATAAAGATATTCCGCGAGACTATAAAATCGATATCCTCATCCGGGAATATCATAGTAGTCAAGACCCTCTCCGGCTGTGCCAATGCAGCGGCTGAGGCCATAGACTCACTTAATTTCCCCCACCTTCTGGGATCCATCGCAGGAGACAACACCATCTTCCTGGTAGTTGAGGATCCTGACGATACCGAAGACTTCATAAAGGAATTCAACACCATGCTGGGATGATCATCCCACTTAAGAGGGACAGCCAATGATATCTCATATAAGCATCAAGGATTTTGCCATCATTAAAAGCGCTGAAGTCGATTTTTATGATGGCCTTAATATAATCACGGGAGAGACCGGCGCCGGAAAATCCATAGTCATAGAGGCTGTGAGCCTTGCCCTTGGAAGCCGCGCTGACACCACCTTCATACGCTCAGGTCAGGAAAAAGCTGTAGTCCAGCTTGCCTGCACCAAAGGCGGCGAAGAGTACGTCATCACCCGTGAACTCTCATCTTCAGGCAGGAATCTGTGCAGGCTCAACGGCGAGATGATATCGCTGGCCCAGCTGAAAGAGTTCTGTGCTGACCTTGCAGACATCCACGGTCAGTACGACCACCAGTCTCTGCTGGATCCTGAAAACCACCTGAAACTGATAGATTCATACTGGAAAAACGACATACAGCCGCTGAAAGACTCTGTGGCAGATGCTTTTTCTGAATATACACAGGCAAAGCACAGACTGGATACACTTCTCGCCTCAGAAAAAGAGAATGCCCGCCAGAAAGACTTTATGAGATATGAACACGAAGAGATCCAGAAGGCATCTCTTATTCCCGGCGAGGATAAAGAACTTGAGGAAAGGATAGCAGTCCTTCAGAACAGCGAAAATATCTACAGAGCCCTTGCCGGCGCATATGAAGCCCTTTCCGGAAGCTCAGCAGAGGGTGCCAGTGCCGGTGACCTTATCGGAAGCGTGCTGGGCCCGGTGCAGGATGTCGCCAGATATTCAGAAGAGCTCGGTCAGATCTCAGAGCGCCTGAGCGGCGCGTTCTATGAGCTTCAGGATATCTCTGAGCTCATCCGTTCATCAAGGGACAGCGTCGTCTTCGATCCGCAGGAACTCAACGATTCCATAGGAAGGCTCGATCTTATAGACGGTCTGAAAAACAAATACGGCCCTGAGATCGAAGATATCTTAAGACACGACGAAGAGATAACTGAAAAACTCAGTTTCATTGAAAATACAGAAGAAACGAAAATAAAACTTGAAAAGGAGCTGGCTGAAGCAGAAGGACGTCTTCAGGAATGCTCAGAAAAACTCAGCAGCCTCCGCAAAGAGGCATCAGAGTCTCTCAAAGAAGAGATACAGCGTGAACTTGCTGAATTAAACTTCCACAATGCAGTTTTAAGTATTGATTTTTCGCGCAAAAACGAATACTCTATAGAAGGCTTTGACAGAGCTGAATTTCTCATAAGCGCCAACAAAGGCGAAGAAGTGAAACCTCTGGCAAAGATCGCTTCCGGCGGCGAGATGTCCAGGATAATGCTGGCATTCAAAAAGATAACCGGAAAACACGATGGTATACCTACCATGATATTCGATGAGATCGACAGCGGCATCAGCGGACTGACGGCAAGCATCGTAGGACGCAGCCTGCTGGGACTTTCATCAGACCATCAGATAATATGCATCACTCACCTGCCCCAGATAGCAGCCTTCGGTCAGAAGAATTACAAGATATCCAAATCTTCCGACGACAGCGCCACATACACCAGCGTGGACATGCTCACTGAAGAAGAGAAGGTCGAAGAGATAGCGCGTCTGACAGGCGGTATGAATATTACAGAAAAAACTCTCGAGAATGCGAGAGAGCTCATAGAGGGAGCAAAGGCATCAGACTGACAGATGTCAGGCACTGAATGCCCGGGGTAAGAGAAATATTTCTATAATAAGGAGCAATGACAGATGATATATGATAACATTCTGCAGGCAGTAGGCAACACCCCGATGATAAGGCTTTCAAAACTCACCGGACCTGACGATGCTCAGGTCCTTGTAAAGTATGAAGGACTCAATGTCGGCGGTTCCATAAAAACGAGAACAGCGCTGAAAATGATCACAGCTGCGGAAGAAAGAGGACTCATCTCACCTGAGAAGACTATCATAGTCGAGCCCACCAGCGGCAACCAGGGAATAGGACTGGCACTGGTTTCTGCAGTAAAGGGCTACAGAGCCGTGATAATCATGCCTGACTCAGTAAGCGCTGAAAGACGCTATCTGGTCTCCCAGTACGGCGCAGAGGTAAAACTGATCCACGATGACGGGAACATCGGCGACTGTATCGAAGAATGCATGAACACAGCAAAGAGAATGGCAGCCGAAAATCCCAACGTATTCATACCAGATCAGTTCTCTAACAGGGACAATCTTCTGGCCCACATGGAAAACACTGCCCTTGAGATCCTGGAGCAGGTACGCGGACCTATCCACGGATTCTGTTCAGGAGTAGGCACAGGAGGCACCATCACAGGGATCGGCACTATCCTAAAAGAACATTTCCCGGATATCTACATCTGGGCATGTGAGCCGAAAAACGCAGCTATTCTTTCAGGCGGCAACATCGGCACCCATCTGCAGATGGGCATCGGTGACGGGCTTATCCCGGATATCCTGGATACAGAGATATACGACACTATCTCCATCGTTACAGATGATG
>CAMCER010000212.1 GCA_945873875.1 uncultured Clostridia bacterium | reverse complement strand
CATCCACATCGCCCAGATCATAAGCATCTCTGGTGCATGCCATGTTATATTCCAGATATTTCGATTCTTTATTGATCTCGTCAGGAGATACGACAAAGTTCTGGACGATAGCTCCTGCGCCCATACCGATTATGCCCACCAGTATCATGGCTGCCGGGACCAGTGCGATCATCTTGAATCTCTTCTTCATGAAGCCCACTGCCACGAGCACTGCGCCGACTACGGACAGAGCCACAAGGACCCTGTACATCCACAGGGTGATGTTCACATCTGTGAAGCCTGCGCCGTAAACTGCGCCTCTGTGCACCTGCAGAAGGTCGAACTGCTTGAGGAAGAATGTGACGCCGATCATCAGAAACAGTGCGACACCGATAGCTATGATCGGTCCTCTGGCTACTTCGACCAGTTTCCATATATTCTTCTTATTGATGGACGGACCGCGGGAAGCAGGTCTGTATGAACGCTGCTGGGTCTGTCCTCCGTTGAACTGCTTTCTCAGGTTTTCGAAGAGATCTCCGAAACCGCCGGCAGATCCATATGTCCCGCTGGTTCCTGAGTATGTCTGTTCCTCCTGATATTCCTGTTCCGGCTCTTTATTGCCGCCTTTCATGAAATCAGGAGTATGCATGGAGATCAGTATGCCGTAATAGATGGCTGTCAGCAGCAGGAATACCACCAGCACTCCCAGGAGTATCCCGGAAAGACCGTTGATGAATCCCAGCTTCAGCACATAGAATGATATGTCATTATTGAACAGCGGATCTTCCTTGTTGAAATCCGTGCTGTTGAAAAACTGGAGCACCTCGAACCACAGCCTCGTAGTCGATATATATGTGGTTATCAGGCCGAATGCACCGGCAAGGCCCCATGATATCAGATTGAGCTTCTTCTCATCTGTCACTTCAGAAGATACTATCCTTTTAAAGTATCCCATCTTGATGACTTTGAGATAGATATATGCCAGGAACGTCACGACGATGAACA
This sequence comes from uncultured Clostridia bacterium, assembly GCA_945873875.1. The sequence goes on along the minus strand of CAMCER010000212.1, from coordinate 1,776 downwards.
CCGGTATACCTATCTTCAGCATGGTGAACAGCTTAGTGAGGAATACGCTCACGTATCCCATTTCGCTGAACCACATGAAATCAGTGATGAAATTCACCAGGGCGCCGATGATCGCGCCGACGATGACAACTATTATGAGTATCTTCAGACCAATTCTCTTTTTCTTATCCACGCTTAAACCTCACAATCAGAATTTAGTACTAGCCCACTGGATCACTTTTACGGCGGTACTGTCTATCCACTGCGCTGCTGCGCTGTCCGGCATCAGGAACTTGACTCCTACTATAGCCAGCTCACACAGAAGCAGCAGGATGAGTATCACCAGTATGATGTTGAGTACTACTCTTCCTTTTCCCCTTTTCTTTTCAGGAGCTTTGACGCCATCGTCAGAGCTGCCGCTACCGTCGCTGCTGTCGCCAGCAACGGCTTTATGTCCATTCTCTTCGTCTTCGATATCCGTACTTTCATTTTCTGTCTCTCCTGCAGCAGTTTCTGCTGCCCCTTCCTCTGCAGGTGCCGCATGCGGCGTCTGCTCAGCTTCAGGTTCTTCTTCAGCCTCTGGTTCATATACAGGCTCTTCCTCGTCGTAGGCCGGAACTTCCTCGTCAAGAGCAGGTTCTTCTGTTTCAGCCTCACCTGCCTGGGAACTCTCAGTCTCTTCGTGGGCGTATGCCTGATCTGCATCGTTTATGCCAAGCTGGTCGTTATCGTCTTCCTCTGCCTGCCTCAGCGCTTCAAGTTCTGCCATAAGCGCTGCTTTATCGACCATCCTGGTTGCTGCGTCCCAGTCAAAATCAGAATCTCTCTTCATTATATTGAGTTCTTCTTCTGTCATGGGTTCTACCAGCAGTTCTCCGTCTTCATTGCGGTCTTCACTCAGATAATCATTGAGACCGAGCTCTGCGTCCGTGCTGGTAAAGAATTTTTCTCTTGCCATAGCCATCTCCTCAATATGGTTTTCCGGAACATGCTCTTCCGCTTTCGCTGCGGCCTTTTCAGCCTCAGCTTTTGCTTTTTCCTCAGCTTCGCGGCGTGCCTGCTCCTCAGCTTCACGTCTTGCAGCTTCTTCAGCTTCAAGCCGCGCTCTTTCTTCAGCCTCGCGCTTTGCAGCCTCCTCTGCCTCTATGCGGGCTCTCTCTTCTGCTTCTTTTCTCGCCTGTTCCTCTGCCTCTTTCGCTTTTTCCTCTGCGATGCGCTCTTCTTCTTCGGCAGCCAGACGTGCTCTTTCTGCGTCTTCTTTCAGTTTCTGTTCTTCAGCCTGCCTGCGTGCCCACTCTTCTCCTTCTATGCGGGCTCTCTCGGCAGCTTCCTGTCTTGCTTTTTCTTCAGCAGCGATGCGTGCTTCTTCTTCAGCTCTGGCTTCTGCCTCTCTAGCAGCCTGCTCTTCAGCCTCACGCCTTGCCGCCTCTTCTGCCATTTCTCTTTCTTTTTCTTCTGCAGCTATGCGGGCTCTTTCCGCATCTTCCTTAGCCTGCTGTTCCTCAGCCTGCCTGCGGGCCCATTCTTCTGCTTCTATCTTTGCTCTTTCTTCTGCTTCAGCCTCACGCCTTGCGGCTTTCTCAGCTTCTTCAGCTTCAAGTCTTGCCTGCTCTTCAGCTTCTCTGCGAGCCTGCTCTTCCGCTTCCAGTCTTGCCTGCTCCTCTGCCTCTATGCGGGCCTGCTCTTCTGCTTCGCGCCTTGCAGCCTCTTCAGCCTCGAGTCTTGCCTGTTCTTCAGCTTCGCGCTTTGCAGCTTCCTCTGCCTCTATCTGCTCAACCAGTTTAGCCGCCTCTTCTT
>CAMCER010000211.1 GCA_945873875.1 uncultured Clostridia bacterium | reverse complement strand
AGTTCCCGGAGACGGCGGCACATACTTCGTTCCAAGGCTCACTAATATAGACAAAGCCATGGACCTTTTCTGGACAGGAAAGATAATAACAGGCGAAGAGGCAGAAAAACTTGGTCTGGTCACATTCGCTCTGGAGCCTGATGAACTGGATGAATTCACAGAGAAGTATATGAAAAGGCTCATTGAAGGCCCCCAGGAGGCTATCAGATTCACCAAGAGGAACATAAAGTACTCTGAAAAACTTGAATTGAGACCGGCTCTGGATATGATATCCTCTGCCATGGGAATAGTCACTGAACTTCCTGATTTCCACGACAGATCAAATGCTCTGGTGGAAAAGATGAAAGCTAAAAAGAAGAAATAGGGGAAACCTACCGCGTATGCGGGGGGAGGAAAGCAGCTTCTGAAAAAGGGCTGCTTTTTTATTTGTCTGCTGCAATAAAAGAGCTGCAGCTTCATGCTGCAGCTCTGCGATACTCTTTCAATATCATTAAGGCACGGTCTTTTTTCCTGCTTGTTGTCAGCCTAGAGGAAGAAAAGAAGTGTGTCGATGAGGAAGATCGGTATGAGTATGGATACTGACCATCCCATGTATCCGAAGAAGCTCGGCATCTTGATTCTGTTTTCTTCCGCAATGGATTTGACCATGAAGTTCGGAGCGTTTCCGATATATGTATTAGCACCCATGACTACAGCACCTGCAGATACAGCCATAAGGTAGATCTGCGGCAGCACACCCACTGTGGTGGTGACCATTCCGGCTCCTGTAAGACCGGATGATGCTGCTGTAGTCAGGAATACCAGATATGTCGGAGCGTTGTCCAGGAATGAGGACAGGGCACCTGTCATCCAGAAGAACTGCCATGGTTCTGTTACTCCCAGTTCGCTGCCGTTTGCCTTTAAGATGGCAAGAGCAGGGATCATGGTAAGGAATATACCGATGAACAGTTTAGCGACTTCAGCGATCGGTGCGAATGTGAAGTTGTTGAACTCTCTGGTTTCTTTCTTAGTGGTCTTCATTGACAGGAACGCAGCGATGAGGATGATGACTATCTCGATCACGCTGGTCCACGGCATAGTTACGCCTGCGATAGTGAAGCCTTTTCCATCAGCGAATACATCGCTCATGCCCGGCAGGATACCGCTGAGGATAACAGCGCCTACGATCATTGCAACGAAGATAAGGTTGTGTGCGCCTTCTACTCTGATAGGCTCTTTAGCTTCGCTCTCGGCAACGTTGATCGGGGATCTTCCGTTAGCCAGTTCTTTCTTGACAGCTCTTCTGTCGAAGATGATGAAGAGTACTGTAAGAATACCAACGTTGAGCAGAAGCAGAGGCAGGAGCTTCATAGTCCAGAAGAACGGTACCGCTCTGAGGAATCCCAGGAACAGCGGTGGGTCGCCTACTGGAGTAAGACATCCGCCTATATTAGCAACCATGAAGATGAAGAATATGATGATGTGTGCTTTCTTCTCTCTCCATGCATTTGATCTGATTATCGGTCTGATCATGAGCATAGCTGCACCTGTAGTTCCGACCCAGCTTGAAAGAGCTGTTCCGATGAGCAGCATGATTACGTTGGTCTTGGTAGTGCCTGCGATAGAGCCCTTGAGCACGATGCCGCCGGCTGCTACGAACAGTCCGAACAGAAGAACTATGAACGGCAGGTAGTCAAGGAGTATGATCTCAAGTACCTGGAATGTAAGTTCTCCGATACCATATGCGATCCCGAAGGGGATCAGGAATATAAGTCCCCACATAAGAGCGATCTTCAGCTGGTTCCTCTCCCAGAACTCCGGTTTTACCAGCGGGAAGATTGCTATTGAAAGCAGCATTCCCACGAACGGGATGCAGCTCCATATCGGCAGTGTTTCACCGATATTAGATTCACCTTCAGCTTCAGCGAAGACAGCGCTTGCGCTGAGGATCAGAAGGAGAAGTGTCATGAGTCCGATCCTAAAGATATTCTTCTTCAATTTGAATCTGCACCTTCCTTTCATTGAAACAGTAATAATTAATATAATAATAAATTGTTTTTGTATGGGTACAAGGAAAAATCCCACACTTGCTGATTATATACTACCCGCACACAAAAATAAAGGACAAATATATAAATATATGTAGGAAAACGAACAAAAAATTAAACACCCGGCACAGACAGATATATCTGAAAAAATGCCCCCCGAAAAGACCCATATGTGATATAATCTGACTGGACTAAAACAGGTGTAAACAAGCGGAAAGTGAAGTGACATCATTGGATTTCAGGACGAAGCATCCAACCAGAGAGGAATGCATGTATTTCCTCAGAGTATATAACACACCGCCCCACGTGGTAAGGCACTGTATCGCTGTAACTGATGCGGCACTGAAGATCGCAGCGGCTCTCAATGAACACGGCTACAGGCTGGACCTTGAGCTGATCAGGGCGGCGGGGCTTTTGCACGATATTTCCAGAGTAAAGGAAAAACACTGGGAAGTCGGTGCGCGCCTGGTAAGGAACTGGGGGTATATCGAAGAAGCAGATATCATCCAGGTCCACATGACTTATTCGAAATATTCGCCTGTAGAAAGGCTCAATGAGACAGACATCGTGGTCATTGGAGACAGAATAGTCAGAGAAGATAAATACGTAGGTGTCGATGCAAGGATGCAGCACATAATCGAAAAGGCAAAGGCCCAGGGAAAAGATGATGCTGTCATCGCGATACTGAAAAAACGTGATGACATGAAGAAGCTGATGAAGCAGATAGAAGAGATCATAG
>CAMCER010000210.1 GCA_945873875.1 uncultured Clostridia bacterium | reverse complement strand
ACGTCTGCCAGATCGCAACCCTGGAGCATCTTGACCATTGCAGGTATATTCATGTTAGTCGGGGTCCTGACTCTCATTCTCTCCAGGAACTTGGTTCCCTGACCCTTACAATAGTAGAACGCTTCGCCTCTCGGCTGTTCCATTCTTGTAATGAATTCACCTTCAACATTTCCTTTAACTTCTACTGCTACGTCACCGTCAGGAACCTTCTCTACAGCCTTTTCGATAAGATCGATAGACTGGAAGACCTCACGGATACGTACCAGACATCTTGCGTAGCAGTCACCGGCTTCTTCAACGATAGGCTCGAATCCCAGTTCGTCATACATTCCGCTTCCTGCAAGACGGATGTCCTGAGCTACTCCGGATGCTCTTGCTACCGGGCCGACTGCGCACAGATCGATAGCATCCTGCTTACTGAGAACGCCTACGCCGCAAAGTCTGTTCTTTACTGAAGCGTCTTCAATGAATACGTCTGTGTACTCTTTGATCTCTTTCTCGAGACCTCTGAGTGTAACAGCGATCTTCTTGAGCAGTTCATTGCTTACATCCTTGTTAAGTCCGCCGACTTTACAGATGGAGAATATTACACGTCCGCCTGTAGCTTCTTCAAACAGATCCAGAACAGTCTCTCTCAGTCTCCAGCAGTGCTGGAACAGTGATTCGAAACCGAAACCGTCTGCCAGAAGTCCGAGCCACAGAAGGTGACTGTGGATTCTGCCCAGTTCGTGCAGGATGGTTCTTATGTACTCTGCTCTCTCAGGCACCTGAACATTCATAGCGCCCTCAACGCAGTGTACGTATCCCCAGCCGTGTCCGAAACTGCAGATTCCGCATATTCTCTCTATTACATATACCATTTCGGTATATTCCTTTTTTTCCACCAGCTTTTCCAAACCTCTATGAATAAATCCAATAGAAGGGATCGCCTCTACGACTGTTTCGTCTTCAATGACGAGGTCGAGATGCACCGGTTCTGGAAGCACCGGATGCTGTGGTCCGAAAGGAATGATCGTTCTTTTAGCCATTGATTCTACCTTCCTTTCTTAATTCTTTGGATTCCATGGAGTCGGTTCGGAAACCTTGAAGAAGTGTCCGCCGTAATCGAGAGCATTGTTCATGATCTTGATACCGAACAGATCGTGCATCTCATTTTCGAAAATGAATGCAGGCCAGTACTCAGCAGTAATGCTCTGAACCTCTTCTTCCTCCGGGATTATAAGTCTCAGATTCAGTAATACGTGATCCTTGTCAAAGGAATACAGTATCTGGAATCCTTCTGCCAATTTAGTGGCGCATATCTGCCCCAGTCTATAACCTTCAGCCTTGAGCTCTCTTACTCTCGGGAGAAGGCCTGTTACTGTGACGTCCTGGAAATCCTGGATCATATATTTCTTATCACTCATTTAAGCTTCCTCCTTTCCCTCTTCAGTCGGCTCTTCAGCCGGTGCTGCAGGTGCCGGGATGCTTCCGCCCTTTGCCATAGCTTCACGCTTGGCAGCCAGGACGCCCAGTCCCTTTACAACGCCGTCGATAATTGCTTCAGGTCTTGCAGCACATCCCGGAACATAACAGTCAACAGGGATGACAGTGTCAACTCCGCCGAGGATGTTATAGCACTCCTTGAATATGCCGCCGTTGTTAGCACATATACCTACAGCTACCACGACTTTCGGTTCGGGCATCTGCTCATATATCTGCTTTACAACTTCCTTGTTCTGTTCATTTACAGAACCCGTTACGAGAAATACATCTGCATGCTTCGGGTTACCGGTATTGATGATACCGAAACGCTCTACGTCGTACATAGGTGTAAGGCATGCCAGTACTTCTATGTCGCATCCGTTACAACTTGAACCGTCGTAGTGGATGACCCATGGCGATTTGGTTATATATGCCATTTCCACACCTCCTATACCATCAATAAGAATTTCAGAATGAACAGGTTGCCGATGCCAACGCACAGAGCTACGATCCATGCGGAGTTGATAGCTACCTGCCACTTCATTCTTGCAAAGCTGTTGTCGATGAGTACTTCGAGGAAGTACGCAGCCAGACAAACAACCACACCGATCAGATATCCCCACCATGTTCCATTGCAGAAGAACAGGAATATGAATCCGAGCAGGAATATATTCTCATACCAGTGAGCTATCTCTATAAGTCCGAGAGTCTTTCCTGAGAACTCAGTTGTAAGACCTTTTACCAGTTCCTGATGTGCATGGTGTGACATGGACAGGTCGAAAGGTGACTTTCTGAACTTGATAGTCAGTATGAATACGAATCCTACGAATATGCCGATCAGATAGAAGAAAGGCATTCCTGAAAGATTCACTATAGCACTTACATCGAAGCTTCCTGCGAAGATATAGAAGCCTATAGCTGTCAGCAGTACCATCGGTTCGTAAGCCATCATCTGGAGCAGTTCTCTCTCAGCACCTACCTGTGCGTAAGGTGAATTTGATGAGAATGCAGCGACGATGAGGAACACGCTTGCAAGTGTAAGTGTGAAGATCACCAGCAGCAGGTTCAGTCCCGCAAAGAAGAATGCACCTGTTGCAAGTACGAATATGAAGAAGCAAAGTACATAGAAATCCTGCACTTTATTTACTGTTATAGCTTCTTTCTCGAACAGTTTGCCTACGTCATAGAAAGGCTGAAGGATCGGAGGACCTACTCTGACCTGCATCCTTGCAGTGATCTTTCTGTCAACGCCTGCCAGGAATCCGCCAACCAGCGGTGCCAGTACGAGGTAGGCAACTACGAA
>CAMCER010000209.1 GCA_945873875.1 uncultured Clostridia bacterium | reverse complement strand
GTCAGCAGATATATAAGGAAGATCCTCAAAGGTGAAGCAGGCGACAGGACAGGCCTTGTTTATGGTGTGGGCCATGCCATCTATACCATGTCAGATCCGAGAGCCAAACTCCTGAAGTCCATGGCAAAGAGACTTGCAGAAGACAAGGGTCTCATGGAAGATTTCATGCTCTTCGATGCAGTAGAAAGACTTACTCCCGCTATCCACGCTGAAGTCACAGGCGTCGAAAAGCCCATGTGTGCCAACGTGGACCTTTATTCGGGATTCGTCTATAACGCACTGAACATCCCTATCGACATAGCCACTCCTCTGTTCGCCACAGCAAGGCTGGCTGGATGGTGCGCACACAGACTCGAAGAACTGACAGCAGGCAACAAGCTCATGCGTCCTGCCAACATCTGCGTGCAGCCTGAGAGAGAATACGTGAAACTGAAGGAGAGAAAATAGCTCAGAGATATTACTGAGTCGATGCTTCTGATCAGACAAGGCGCCCTGCACAGGGCGCTTTTTTTCTGCGCAGATCCCTGGCTGGACAGTCCCGGATCCGGCGCATAAAAATATCCCCGGCCGGTGACCGGGGATAACACTGTTCTTGTGATTTCAATTCGCGTCGATGGAGCTATTTGGGTTTGCCTCTCATCATGTAGAAGACTCTGCCTGCGATATCGCTCTTGGATATCTGGCCGATCTTCTTGGTCCTGGAGTCGATGGAGACTGAACGGTTGTCACCCAGGACAAATACGTGGTCTTTCTCCACAGTCAGAGGGAAGTCTACCGGATCTGAAACTCCGGAAACCGATTCCTCTGTTTCCTGACTGACATTGATGGATTCAACCGGTGTACCGTTAACAAGTACTTCACCGTCATCGATATCGACTACGTCGCCTTCGACTGCTATGACTCTCTTGATCAGATCTCGGTTTTCTTCTGTATGGAAGATTATAACGTCGTTCTGTTCAAAGTCACTTGCCATCCTGAAGTAAAGCACTCTGTCGCCTTCAAAGAAATTCGGTTCCATTGAGGTTCCCTTGACAGTAGAGCTTCCAAGTATGACAGTGAATGTGACTACTACCGCGATGATTATCACCACGATCTCAATGAGAAGCACCTGCCAGCCCTTGGTCCTTTTAGTCTTCAGTATCTTGTTCTCAAGGACGTCTCTCGGTGATGAAGGCATGTCGCCTCCTGTAGCAGGTTTTCCTGCTGAAATATCCTTCAGGTCTGCAGCGGCATCTGCCTTAGGCACTGCATCCGCATCCGCGCCTGCTTTTATTTCTTTGCCTGCCTTTGCAGCTTCACCGGCTGCCGCAGCTCCTGTTGCTGCACCCAGCGCAGCTCTCACATCGATCTTGTGATCCGATCCCATTCCAGGGAGTTTATCTGCGGCTGCATCCTTCACAGCATCGACTTTATCTGCTGCTGCTTCTTTCATGTCGGTCAACTTTTCGGTCATTGCATCTTTCATGTCGTCAATCTTGTCTTCCGCCGCGTTTTTCACATCGGCTGCCTTGTCTGCTGCTGCTTCTTTTACGGCATCTGCTTTGTCTGCTGCCGCTTCTTTAACAGCGCCGACTTTGTCTGCTGCTTCTTCTTTGACAGTCTCGACTTTTTCCGCTGCTGCTTCCTTCACAGCATAAGCCTTATCAGCCGCTGTATCTTTTATCTCTGCCGCCCTTTCAGCGGCCAGAGATTCTGCAGCCTTTCTGCCTCTTGAATCCAGTATCTTCTCGACATTGACTTCAGCTTCATTTATCTTTTCAGATTCTGCTTTGACCTCTGAACTGTACTTCTGTGCCAGTTCATCGAGATCCTTCTGCATCTTCTCGAATATACCGAAGTCCGGTTTTTTTGCACCTAATTCTTTCGCTTCTTCCCTGCCCGGGAAATCTTCAGGGGTTTTACTCATCTGAACCTTCCTCCAGTTTTATGCCGTCAGATGTTATCTGCGTGAACCTTCCTCTGATATCAGCAAGGTTCTTTTCTATCTGCTGTACTCCGCCCTCAACGGTCTGGATGTACTTGACATACTTCGCATTTTCCTGTTTCAGCAGATCTATTATCTTCTGCTGTTCAGCGCGTTTATCTTCAAGCTGTATCCTGCTCTCTTCGATCATGGCGTCGGCCTTTCTGCGGGCCTCGTCAAGAGTAGTCTGGCTTTCAGCAACGATAGCGTCAGCTTTCTTATGCGCTTCTTCGATTATTCCGCCTGATTCCTGTTCAGCATCCAGCAGTGCCTGATCGGCCTGCTTCTTTATATCTGCTATCTGGCTCTCGCTTTCAGCGATGATAGTGTCGGCTTTGTTCTGAGCCTCTTCAATGATGCCGCTGGATTCCTGCTCAGCATCCAATACAGTCTGTCCGGCCTGCTTCTTGGCTTCTGAAAGGACTTTCGCTGCTGTCTGCCTGGCCTGTTCCATAAGAGCCTCGCTGCTAGCCTTGGCCTCTTCGATTATGCTGTTGATCTTCTCATCAGCATGGGCTTTTTCCTCAGCGATCTGTGCTTCTGTTTCTGCGATAGCAGCCTCTCTTGCTGCCTCAGCTTCAGCCCTGGCTTCTTCTGCCGCTGCTGCCTTGAGCTGTGCTGCTTCTTCATCAGCCGCTGCTCTGAGCTGAGCCGCTTCCTCATCAGCCGCTGCTCTGAGCTGAGCCGCTTCCTCATCAGCTGCTGCCCTGACTCTTGCAGCTTCTGCTGCATCAGCCTCTCTGCCTGCCGCGATACCTTCCGCGATGGCATCCTCTTTGAGTCTCTCAGTTTCTTCAAGTTTATTTTT
>CAMCER010000208.1 GCA_945873875.1 uncultured Clostridia bacterium | reverse complement strand
ATCGGCACCGGCCCTGGTCTTGTTGAAAAAATCTTCAAGCAGACTTAATGTGAGCCTTCTGGGAGATGTGGTCGCTCCTCCGAATATCTTCTGCACCGTGCCCAGGGGCACGCCGGATTTATCAGCGATATACTGATTAGTCAGGCCGAATTCACGCTTCAGCCTCCGCATTTCTTCTATAGTCATGAAAACACCTCCGTTTATCCTTCTTTCGCACAGCCATCCTTCTTTCACACAGATTATCTCACATGAAAACTCAAAAAACAACCATTAAAGCCGAAATAAAGCCGAAAAAAGTCCGCTTGCGCACCAGTGCCTGAAGCCCGCGGAGGAAAGAACAGCCTGTACCTGAGCCCCGGGAGCGTTGACCGGGATATTCAAAAATGAAGAACATGGTTGACATTTGCGTGTTTAATATTATCAAAGGAAGGAAAACCGTGATATAATAATCATGTATATGGATAATCAAGGATCTTAACCGTTAAGGCATTTTCCCGCACCATCCCGTGCGGCGGGATGATGCGGAATTTGAGACGTCCTGACTTCCGGGGTGTCAGGCAAGTAAAGAAGTCAGAAAACAAGACATCAGGAATTTGAGACGTCAGGGATCATGATATGAAAAAAGAAAATGTAAACAACCTGAATAATTCAGGGCTGCAGAAGTACGTAACACCTCTGGGCGCATGGTCCCTTGCTCTGGGCACCAGCATCGGCTGGGGCTCTTTCGTGGTGACCTGCAATATGTATCTGGGCACGGCAGGACCTGCCGGAAGCGTGCTTGGCATGATCGCCGGGGCCATAGTCATGCTCATCGTCAGCAGGAACTACCACTTCATGATGAACAGGTATCCTGATTCCGGCGGTATTTACACTTACTGCAAGAACGCATTCGGATACGATCAGGGGTTCCTGACAGGCTGGTTCCTGAGCCTCACTTATATAGCCATGTTCTGGGCCAACGCCACGTCCCTGCCCCTTTTCGCAAGATATTTCCTTGGGGACACATTCAGATTCGGACCCCATTACACCATATTCGATTACGATGTGTATTTCGGAGAAGCGCTGCTTTCCATAGCCGCGGTGCTTCTTATCGGTTTCCTGTGCATGAAATTCAAAAAAGCCGCACTTGCCATCATCATCGGGATGGTCATATTGTTCTGCGCAGGCATACTCATTTGTTTTATCGCGTCCATGGTAAAGCACGACGGAGGCGCCTATTCCTTTGACCCGGCATACATACCGGGAAAGGACGTCCTCTCCCAGATCCTGAAGATCGCATGCATCTCGCCCTGGGCATTCATCGGTTTTGAGAACATTTCCCACTCCACTGCGGAATTCACCTTCCCGGTGAAAAAGGCATTCAGGATACTCACTTCAGCTGTTATAGTGACCACCCTGCTTTACGTGGCAGTGATACTCCTGTCCGTGACAGCGTATCCGTCACAGTACAGCAGCTGGCACGTATACATAAGCAACCTGGACAAACTCGAAGGCATCGAAGGTCTTCCGGCCTTTTACGCTGCCCATCACTATATGGGAAACGCAGGCATAGCCCTGCTGATACTGACCCTTTTCGCGCTGATAATCTCAAGCCTCATCGGAAACATCATAGCTTTGAGCCGTCTGATCTATGCAATGGCTCTCGACGGAGTTTTCCCGAAAGGCCTTGCGAAACTCAGCAGAGACGGGAATCCGGTACGTGCCATACAGCTGATAATCGTCATTTCCATATTCATCCCCTTCCTGGGAAGGACAGCTGTCGGATGGATCGTGGACGTAACGACTCTGGGAGCCACACTGGTTTACGGGTTCATATCGGCAGCGACGCTGAAGCTGGCCAGAAAGGACGGACAGAAAGCAGAGCAGATCACAGGCGCGGCAGGCCTTGCGGTCATGGTTATATTCGCACTCATGCTTCTTCTGCCTAACATCTTTGCTACCGGCAGCATGGCGAAAGAATCATATATCCTGTTCACTGTATGGGCCATCATCGGTATCGCCTTCTTCAGATGGATCCTTTCAAGGGACAAAGCCAGACACTTCGGTAAATCGGTAGTAGTCTGGATCGCCCTGCTTCTTCTGGTGCTCTTCACATCCATGCAGTGGATGGGACAGCTGACAAGGGAAGCCGCAGATGAAGCTGCAGACGATGTGACAGCTTACTACGTTCAGGAATACGGTGTCGATAATGACGTGGCATCTGAAAAATTCGTCGGGGCTGAAATGGGTTCTCTTTACGATGTGAACACCCGCAGCACGGCAGTGGTATTCGTGCTCATTGCTCTTTCACTGGCTATACTCATGAACAACTACTCATACCAGAGGCGCAGGGAGATAGAGACAGAAAGAGAGCTGGGAAGATCCCGGGCCATTGCATATAAGGACGCGCTGACCGGCGTCAAGAGCAAGCACGCCTACACTGAAGAGGAAGAAGTGCTCAACGTGAGGATACAGGATAAGACCATAGAGGATTTCTCCATAGTGGTCTGCGATGTCAACGGGCTGAAAGAAGTCAACGACACGCTGGGCCACAAGGCAGGAGACGAATACATCCGCTCAGCCAGCAGGCTGATCTGCGACGTATTCAAGCACAGCCCCGTCTACAGGATAGGCGGCGACGAGTTTGTCGCTGTGCTTACAGGACAGGACCGGGCTAACAAGGCGGTCCTCATGGAGGAATTTGACCGGCGTGTAGAGAGGAACAAAAGCGAAGGCCGCGTGGTCATCGCCGCTGGCATCTCTGACTTCGTGCCGGATTTCGACACTAACGCT
>CAMCER010000207.1 GCA_945873875.1 uncultured Clostridia bacterium | reverse complement strand
AGTTTCGTCAGTTCATATGCGCTGTCCCCTGAGATGTACTGCATGTCAAGACCTTCAGCCGCGCCGGCTTTAGCTGTGACTTCCTCTCCCGCGTTTCTCAGCACGCTCTTTGCCCTTGCGTAAGTGTACTGTACATACGGGCCGGTCTCGCCGTCAAAGTTCAGGACTTTGTCCCATGAGAAGGTGTAGTCCTTTATCCTGTTGTTGGAAAGCTCCTGGAACATTACGGCGCCGATGCCTACCATTGCCGCAGTCTCGTCTATATTATCTGTCACAACGTTTTTCTCAACGATGATCTCTCTGGTCTTTTCGACTGCCTTGTTCAGTACGTCCTCAAGGAACACGACTCTGCCGTGACGTGTGGACATGGTGCCCTCTTCAAGGCTCACAAGGCCGAAAGGCACATGGACGCAGTCTCCTGCCCAGTCGTATCCCAGCAGCTCAACGATCTTGAACCACTGCTGGAAATGCAGGTTCTGCTGTGATGCCACTACATAGATGTTCTTATAGAAGTCGTAGTGGTTCTTTCTGTATATGGCTGCAGCTATGTCTCTGGTGATGTAGAGAGTGGATCCGTCTGACTTGGTGATGAGTGCAACGCCCAGATCGTAGTCTTCCAGATCGACTATCATGGCGCCTTCTGACTCCTTCAGAAGTCCTTTTTCCTTCAGTTCATCGACTACTGCAGGCATTTTGTCGGAATAGAAGCTTTCACCTGCGTAGGAGTCGAATTCGATGCCCAGCATCTTATATACGGTAGTGAACTCCTTGAGGGATTCTTCTCTGAACCACTTCCAGAGCTCCAGCTCTTCTTTTTCACCATTCTCAAGTCTGGTGAATATGTCTCTTGCTTCCTGATCAAGGGCCGGATCTTTCTCCGCTTCCTCGTGGAACTTAGTATAGTATTTCAGAAGAGTCTTGATAGGCTCTTTCTCAACTTCTTCTTTGCTTCCCCAGCGTCTGTAGGCGCAGATCATCTTTCCGAACTGGGTACCGTAGTCGCCCAGGTGATTGATCCTTACTGTATCGTATCCGAGGCAGTCAAATATCTTATATATGGAATTACCGATGACTGTGCTCCTGATATGTCCGATGTGGAAAGGCTTGGCGATGTTAGGCGATGAATATTCCACGATGACCTTCCTGCCCTGTCCGAGGGTGCTTTTTCCAAAGTCGCTGCCCCTCGTGCAGGCTTCTTTCAGGACGTCCTCCATATACACTTTCCTGGATATGAAGATATTCACGTAGGCATTCACCTGCTCAACTTTCTCGAACAAAGGATCATCCGCGATTTTTTCTGCGATATCCTTCACGATGAGCGGAGGTGCTTTTCTCATCACTTTAGCCAGTTTGAAGCATGGTAAAGCATAGTCTCCCATCTTACTGTCCGCCGGTATCTCTACAAGCGCCTTCACATCTTCTTTTTCCAGGCCCTCTGTGGCATTCATAACGGCCTCTGCTATCAGATCCCTGTAATCGTTCATTCCTCTGTCTCCTTTTATATATTCATCTTCACCACGGTCACGCCGTCGCCGCCTCCGTGGAAATCACCTTTCTGAAAACTTTTTACCTGCCTGTTTTTCCTGAGCATGTCCTGGATGCCTTTTCTCAGGATCCCTTCTCCTCTGCCGTGGATTATGGTCACCTCTTCAAGCCCTGCCATGAAAGCGTCGTCCAGGTATTTCTCCGTTTCTGCCAGAGCCTCATCCAGATTTTTTCCTCTCACATCTATCTGGATCGATACGGTCTTTGCTTTGTTTTTGAACATCTTCCCGTAGGATGAGCTGACTTTCTTCTGCCGGTTGGTTCCCATGGCTCCGCCTTCGATGAGCATTATATCCTCTATGCTGGCATTCACCTTCAGGCTTCCTACCTGCACCTGCAGATTACCTTTGTCGTCCGGCAGACCGATTATATCGCCTTTCTGGCCCAGGGTCAGGACTTTGACTCTGTCGCCAAGCTTCAGGTCCTCCGGTGCCACAGGGTTGTCATTTACTTCCTTGATGATCTTTTCCCTGTATCTTCCTGCTTTGTCCCGGAGCCTCTTTCTGCTCTCGTCAAAGCGTTTATTGCGCTCGCCCATGCTCTCGATCCTGCTCAGCTCACGCAGCTCAGCCTGGACCTCTTTCGCCGTGCTCTGGGCGTCTTTTATTATGTCTCTTGCCTGGGCTTTAGCATCATTGAGCATGTTTTCACGCTGCTCTTCGAACCGTCGCATCTTTTTATCCAGTTCGGCTTTTTCTTTCTTTACGGCCACATTGAGCATTATGGCCTCGTCTCTTTCCTCTTCAGCCTTTCGTTTGTCTTCTTCGAGGGCAGAGATAACTTCTTCGAACTGGACGTCGCCGCCGTCAAGGAGCATCCTTGCTCTGTCTGTGATGCTGCCTGGCAGCCCCAGTTTCTTTGATATCTCAAATGCGTTGGACCTGCCGGGCACACCCATGGCAAGTCTGTATGTAGGGCTCAGCGTCTCAAGGCTGAATTCCATGGAGGCGTTCTCCACGCCTTCGGTCCCTACCGCGTATTTCTTCAGTTCTGTGTAATGAGTCGTCGCCGCTGTGCGGGCGCCTCTTCTGAACAGTTCCTCGAGAATGGATATTGCCAGGGCCGCTCCTTCCGTAGGATCTGTCCCTGCTCCAAGTTCGTCTAAAAGAACCATTGATGAATCGTCTGCCTCGTCCATTATCTCCACGATGTTCTTCATGTGTGATGAGAAAGTGGACAGACTCTGCTCTATGCTCTGCTCATCTCCTATATCCGCAAATATGTCCTCAAAC
>CAMCER010000206.1 GCA_945873875.1 uncultured Clostridia bacterium | reverse complement strand
GGTGTATTGACCAGGACTCGTCCAACGGGTTTTGTCAGAGCAAATTCTCTTATGACATCTTCTGACTTGGAATGGATTACCAGTGTATGACCCTGTCTTTCCGTCAGAAGGAGTTCGATGCACTTCTCGCAGGCATGCATCCAGTCATCTTCTATGAAGTATGCCATTACCGGACCAAGTTTCTCTCTGGTGCACGGGTTCCGATGTGAAGCGAATTTCTCTACAGAAATCAGAAGCACTGTACCCTCCGGAACTTTGAATCCGGCTTTCTTAGCGAGCTTATCTGCCCTTATTCCTACAAGTTCCTTATTAGCACTGCCGTCTGGTTCAAACATGATCCTTGCCAGCTGTCTGGATTCTTCTCCGCTCATGAACCACACGTGGTTCTTCATGAACTCGGCTTTGACCTGGTCAGCGATGGCCCCGTCTACGACTATGGACTGTTCCGCTGCCGGAAGAAGTCCGTAATCGAATGTCTTGCTGCTTATTATGTCCTTCACAGCCTGCGGTATATCCGCCGTCCTTTCAATGAATACCGGTCCGTTGCCTGCTCCGCCGTATATCAGCGGTTTATGAGAATCCTGCGCTGCTTTCAGCATCCCGGGAACCCCTGTGTTGATTATCATGGAAACATTTTCATGATTCATCAGCTCGATAGTTCCGCTTTCTGCTACAGTGTGAAGATACGTGAGGGCGCCTTCCGGCAGACCTGCATTCTCAGCAGCCTCTATCATGATATCCAGAACCTTGCCTATAGTATTCCGTGCTCTTGGATGAGGCGAGAATATAATGGCATTTCCGGATTTCACGGCAATAAGGGCCTTGTATATAGTAGTCGATACAGGACTCGTAGCCGGACAAAGCGCAGCTATGACTCCCATTGGAACACCTATATCCACCATGCCCTTTGCTGAGTCTTCACTGATCACACCCACAAAGCGCTGCCCCCGCAGCTGCTCGCGGAGATAGCCGCAGACAAACTGGTTCTTGGCGTATTTGTCCCTCCAGTTGCCAAAATCCGTCTCGCTTGCAGACAGAATAGCCAGTTCCTGTATATGAGGCTCAACAGCATCCGCCATAGCCTCAACTATTGAATCCAGCTTTTCCTGTGAGAACTGCGCCAGATCCGGCTGGATCTGATATGCATTCTCTGCAAGGATACGGGCTTCCTGGATAGAGAGTAAATCGTTATCTATGAAGTTCATCTGGAATCACTCCCTTTCCTTTATGCAGCGACTAGTAAGGTAACAGTTTATCTAATGTATATCTTTCGACGATCTTATCAATATCAGGATGTGGTGTTGCGATAACACAGGAGCTGTAAACTTCTGCTCCCATATCCTCAACAGACTTGACGCCGGCTTCAACTGCTGATTTGCATGCAGCAACATCGCCCTGTACAAGCACAGAAATATATCCGGATGCTGTATTCTCATAGCCAACCAGATCTACTTCACCGGCTTTTACCATTGCGTCCGCAGCCTGCAGGATAAACACAAGCCCGAAAGTTTCGATCATTCCTAATGCTCTTCCTCTGCTCATTTGATTATTTCCTTTCACTTAAATTCCTGATCAATAGATATCTACGTCGTGACAGGATACTATGTCACCAACTTCTGGGATCGGCCTTGGAATAACGTTCTGCGCAGTCAATGTTCCTATTGATGCGGCAGCCTTGGCTCCAGCTTCAACCGATGCCTTGCATGCTGCAACGTCTCCGGTAACGATGATGGTAACAAGAGTTGAACCGATATTCTCGTAAGCAACCAGTTCTACTTCTGCAGCCTTAAGCATCTTATCGCATCCGTAAACAGCAGGAACCATTCCGATCGTTTCTATAAACCCAACGGCCTCCTTACCATAAAATCTAGGCATTGATAAAACTCCTTTCTAGCATTCGATTGTCATAATTATTGAATTTTACATATTCTACGATTAAATTTTACAAGTTCCTCTAAGAGCAATGTCAACAAAAGTTTGTTAAAGTTTTGATTTTTGGATCACAGACGATGCAAAAAAATGCTCCCAGCCCGTTTATTGCAGTAGTTTCATCAAATGAGCATGCTACGAGCCTTCAAGCGTTGAAATTTACATATTTTCCCGATTGTATAACCAAAATGACCCCAAAGTTTCCCCTAAGGGGAATGCTTTTTGCGTGCTCCCGAAACAAAAATTTGACGAGTCATTTTTTATGTGATATTTTAACGTAAATACGCAAAAGACATCACATCAAAGGAGGACGCCGATCATGGAAATGAATCAGAATGACCCTGGCCAGATGCGTATCGTCCAGGAGCTGGTAGCCGGAAAAGAAATAACACTCGCCCATATCATAGGTGGACCTCTTCCTATAGTTTATCAGAAGCTTGGTCTGAATCCTGATATAGATTACAGAACATCTGCTATCGGGATCATGAATCTGACCCCGCCCGAATCAGCTGTCATCGCATCAGATATAGCTGTAAAGAGCGGCAATGTCTATCTTGGATTTGCTGACCGGTTCAGCGGCACACTTATCATAACAGGAGAAATAGCAGAAGTAACTACTGCGATCCAGGAGATCGTAGATTATTTCCAGAACACTCTGGGCTATGTCACCTGCCCTATCACTAAAAGATAGGAGGTATGGAACATGGGTGCACGGACTGATAATAAAGCAGCGATAAATGCATTCCTTCAGGAAGCATACCGTCACGCGCATAACGGACAGGTGCGGGTCATCCAGCAGAAAGTCCCTGGAAAAGAGATCACGCTGGCACATGTAATAGGTGTTTCTGACTATTCAGTATATAAGAATC
>CAMCER010000205.1 GCA_945873875.1 uncultured Clostridia bacterium | reverse complement strand
GGTTGTGGTGATCTCATAAAAACTGCTTGACAGGAGGTCACTTCATAACAGGTGAATATAATAATAATCTATTTAGACCGGAAGTTATTTTAAGGAGAAACGATGTAACAATGACTGCTTTATGGACAGATTGGAGCAGTGTCAGTAAAGAAGTAATCATAGATCCGGGAGAGATAGGAGGCGATCCTGTCACTGTCAAAAGTACCGATGAAGGGAGAATAGCAGGAAACAGAGACGACGCTGAAATAGTCGAGGAAGCCCGGTTTTATCCGGAACTCGATCCCCTCGGGTCGTGTGAGCATTATTATATGCCGGGCACTGGTAGAGATTACTTTACAGTTCCTGAAGGATACCGTCTTTTAAACTGGTATTGTGATGGAACAGATAAGTATTATGAGACCAAAGATGGGGTTCCGATTCCCGGAGACAGCATAACTCTGACAGCCCAGTGGGAATATGTTGAAGAAGAAGTTATTATAGACGGGATAAAGTACTGTTTGGACAGCAGAAATGGCGGAAAGGCAACGGTAAGCGGATTTGATGGCAGTAGTATATCAGAAAATGTCACGATACCCGGAAGCATTAATCATGATGGGAAGGAATATACGGTGACAAATATAAGACGGGATGCCTTTAAATGGTGCAGCCTGCAGAGCGTCACGATCCCTGAAAGTGTTGAAAATATAGGATCGTGTGCATTCCAGGTATGCAGTAACCTGCAGAGCGTCGTGATACCTAAGAGCGTCAAGAGCATAGGGCCAAGGGCATTCGAAGACTGCGGCAGCCTGACAACTATCTATTATACCGGAACTGAAGAAGAGTGGGATAAGATCAGCAAAGCCGAAGCACAGATCCCTGAGACTGCAGAAATAAGACATATCACGGTCGAGATGTCACCTGAATCGATGGAATATAACGGCAGCGTCCAGAAGCCGGAAATTTCTGTCACTCTTGGTGGAACCGCCCTCACAGAGGGAGCAGACTATACTCTGGAATGGTCGGATGAAAACTCAACCAATGCCGGTACTTATACAGTAGCTATAAAGGGAAGCGGAGATATTTCTTCTTTCAAAACCGTGGAAACATATACTATAACCGCTAAAAAGATCACCCCGGCAGTAACACTTTCTGCTTCAGGGTATATATATAACGGGAAGATGAGGACCCCGTCAGTAACAGTTAAAGCCGGATCAATGAAATTCGTGAAGGATCGTGACTATACTGTAACTTACGCATCAGGAAGGAAGAATGTGGGCAAATACAAGGTGACTGTGAATATGAAAGGCAATTACACCGGAACAAAGGCAGCCACATTCAAAATCACACCGAAAAAAGCAGGCATCTACTCTGCAAAGGCCGGCAAAGGCAAAGTAAAAGTGACGATGTCGAAGAAGGTCAGCGCAACAGGAGGTAAGTATTATCAGATCAAATACCGCCTCAAGGGCAAATCTTCCTGGAAGACGGTAAAGACCACTTTGAAAACGAAGACTATAAAGAGCCTTAAAAAAGGAAAGAGATATCAGATAAAAGTCAGAGCTTTCAAGAAGGTCAGTGGCATTACGTACTACGGCGCGTGGTCAAAGATAAAGCTGACTGATAAGATAAAATAAAACGATATGAAGAAAAGGGCGTCTCAAAATGGGACGCCTTTTTTGAGTGCATAATTGAGAATAAAACGAAAGTTATATGAACACCAGCGAACACGCTATCAGGAACTGACCTCCGTAATAGGTTATATAGTTGCCGATGATGTCCGCCGGGCGATCCTTGCCTTTTCCGAAAAATGTCCCGCTGAGGATCAGATCTGATATGGCGAACAGGACGCTGCCGATGAATATCAGCAGAAGGTTCGTTCCTCCATGAACAAGAAGCAGGCCTCCGGATACGAACATGGTCGAAAACAACAGAAAACCATAGACGAACACTATGGTCTTCATCTTTCCGTAAACCAGCTTCATAGGCTTTTCTGTAAGCAGTACTGCTACTGCCGCAACAGCAGCCAAAGCAAATGAGATAGCGAGGAATTTTCCCGCGCCATACTAGACAAGCATTCCCGTAACGTACAGGATATGACCTATCCCGAAAGTCGTGAATCCCGCGTATGTGAATGTTTCATCGCGCTCCGGGAAAACGAATTTCAGGTCCAGCCAGATATCTCCCATCAGCCCGAAAACCAGCCCCATTATAATGAACTGCGCCAGTGGGGTCAGAGAACCTGCGGAGATCGCTACCGCTATGAAAAACACCGAAACAACGCTCTTCATGATCGTGGCTTTTACAGTATATCCGCGGATCTTCTCCGGTATATACATGGCCAGCGCTATCGCTCCCAGAATCAGTAGTATGATCGTTATCGTTTTTTATATCTCCCGCTGAGTTTATTTAACTTTCAACAGTGAATGCAGTGTTTTCATCATTTCCGGAATGTCGTAAGGTTTGGACAGGTGACCGTTCATGCCGATATCCAGTGAATTCTTTCTGTCTTCTTCAAAAGCATTTGCTGTAACAGCAAGAATCGGGATCCCGGCTTTTGCAGGATCATCAAGATCGCGTATCTGCTTCGTTGCTTCATAGCCGTCCATGACCGGCATCTGGATATCCATAAGGATAATGTCATAATACCCGTCCGCCCCGGTCCTGACTTTATCGACAGCTTCCTGCCCGTTTGCGGCAATGTCGATCAGGAACCCTACATTTTCAAGTATTTCTGTAGCAATCATCTGGTTCATTTCGTTGTCTTCTGCAAGGAGGACCCGTTTGCCCGTAAAGTCATAATTTTCTGACTTTGGCTCCTGCTGTTTA
>CAMCER010000204.1 GCA_945873875.1 uncultured Clostridia bacterium | reverse complement strand
CTGGCAGCACCCCATGAAAGATGCGAGATGCTCTGTGCTGTCATAACATTTCCTTCTCTGACAGTTTCAGACTGGATGACCTCATCGAATTCCACCGACTCGATGTTCTCATCACTTCTGAGAGAATCATATGCTTTTCTCGCATTCTCGAGGGAATCAAACTGAGCTACGCACATGTCGTTTCCATTGAAAACAGCTTTAATGAGGCCATTGTATCCTGACAGGTCAATATCATCCTTACATACTATCAGCAAACGCGCCGGTTTTTCCTGCTTATCAGCAGCCGGCTGTCCTTCATTTTCTGCTTCAGAAAGTTCCGATGCTTTTTTGCAGAAAGAAATATCATCCTTCTCGATCTCTATTTCCGGTGCATCTGTATCACCTGCATAAGCTGTTTCCATTCCGGCTCCGCCCGGCATGAAAACTGAAGTGACGATCAGCGCAGCTGAAAGAATAACTGTACCAAGTATCTTGTTGAACATCTTTTACCTTTTTTTCTTCTCTCTCTGTAAAGGAAACGATAAGGCGGGTGCATATCCTGTCACCCGCCTTGAGTATCCGTTTATCTCTTTACCTTCTTGCTTCTTTTGGGTGTCGTGAATTTGCTGAATATCTTGCCTTTCTTGCTGGCATTTCTGACAGCTCTTACCTTGTAGTAATATCTTTTACCTTTCTTTACCTTCTTGTCAACAAATTTCTTTTTCGTAGTGATCTTTATTCTCTTGTACTTACTGTATTTCTTCGTGCTCCTGTATATCTGATACTTGCCCGCGCCAGTTGATCCGTTGAATCTTATGGTTACTTTTTTCTTTCCCGCAGTGAGCCTTACATTGGTCGGAGCCCTGAACTTTCTGATCGCAAAATCAGAAAAGTCGTATGGAACTTCAAAATCACTGGGCCAGTTATATACAGAGGTTCCATCTGAATACGCCGGTGCGTTCAGTACCATAAACGTATAGCGGCCAGGAGCAAGGTTTTTTGAGTTGATATTGACCTTTCCTGTCCAGAACGCCCAATCATCAATCGGAACTATCGAACCGGAATATTCGTTATAGAACACCATCTCATCATTAAAGTCGAAAACTGCTTCAACAGGTATGGTGTACCATGATTCCCACGTATCATACTGAGCATAGTCAGTCCAGAGCTTTTCACCCTGATAGATAACCTCTCCATAACTTGGGCGGTATATAGTGACCCATGAATCATCGTAGACAATATCCTTTTTCGATGATTTAACAAAGTCATCGAGAGCCACATTCCTGACTGCATCACTGTTCGTCCCTTCAGGCTTCTGCATCTTGACGCCGCCGCTCTGAACAGTCTGGCTGACCGCTTTACGATCAGTGTTTTTTGCTGAATCATCTGCCATAGCATATGCCGGTAACAAAGAAAGTACCATAGCTATGCAGATCAATATCGCTAATCTTCTTTTCATAACTTCTCCTTTCAACACATACATCTATGATGTGATCTTATCAGAACTGCATCGATTGATGCTGATTACAAACATTGTAATGTTTACAAATAAGTTTTAGACATTGTATCATTTATGGTCTTGCTGGCTTTCAAAAAAACATGCCGCAGCGAGTATATAAAACAGGAGACGCAATCTGCGTCTCCCTCTTTGAGTTATTTGCTTTTTCAACTGCTACTATCTCGCATATTTAATCTTATATGTTCCGGTAGCCTTCTTTGACTTGTGGACCTTGATGTAGTAAGTTCCTCTGTTAGCCTTTCCGTAGGTGGTGCTGTATGTGACAGTCACCGAATTGGTCACGCCTTTGCTGACAGTCGTGGAACCGACCTTTTTACTGCCGCGGTATACTGTCATCGTAACTTTTCCGGACTTGATATTGTAAGCGTTGAGCTTTATCACAGTCTTGCGTTTCTTAGATACTTTGAACTTGTACCACTGGTTTCCGGATTTTCTGTTTCCGAGAAGTATCGCAGATTTATATGAGCCTTTTCTCTTCAGTCTCACTGCCCTGCTCTTTTTAGTGTTCTTCCTGTACTTTGCCTTGGTGATCTTATACTTCACACCGTATTTATACTGCTTGTTAGGTGAGCCTGCGCAGCTGGTCACCTTCAGGTAGTATGTAACGCCTTTCTTGACGCCGAATACTGCGCGGCTGCTGTTGGATCCCTGAAAGTACCAGAGTTTCTCTGAAGCAACTTTCTTTTTCTTGGTGAGCAGTGTCACATAACCTGCGGATGTAGTGTATCCGTATTCCTTGAGAGTCACTTTCAGCGTTCCGGACTTCTTAGGCTTTATCCTGTATTTTACTGCAGAATCGTTGCTGCCGTTCTTGTATCCTGCTGAAAGCATCATCCTGCCTGCAGGAAGTGTCCTGGTCTTATATGAATACACATAGGCCGTTGCACGTACTGTACCAGGATCGGAAGCTCTCAGACCGATGGCATACAGTTTGCCGGGTTTTACATCGATGCCGCTTACACCGTTTTCAGCCTCTCCCGGTGAAAGATATGCATATGACGAGGACTGGTAAGTGATCTTACCAGTGTCGCTGTTGAATGTTCCTACAACTACTTCTACCGAACCTGAATTACCGGAACTGGCAGTCACATCCACATACAGCTTGCCAGATGTCTTCACACCAAGGTCGTACACTTCATAGTAATCAAGCCCGTCGAAATAAAGTGTCTTCTTGCTGTACTTTTTCGTTGCAGCATATTTAAGGGTCTTGGCGTTGATGTCTCCTGTAGACTTCACTGAATATCCCTTAGTCTCCATAGTTGGAACCTTTGCCGGCTTTTTCACGTTCTGCACTTCTTTCGCTGCTGCATCC
>CAMCER010000203.1 GCA_945873875.1 uncultured Clostridia bacterium | reverse complement strand
GACGATTCTGGTGTTCTGCCCTATGACGCAGTCACTGCCGATCCTGACTGACCCTTCCAGAGTCACGCAGGGACAGATCAGCGTGCCCTTTCCTATGGTCACATCTTCATCTATGTAAGCTGTACGGATATCTACGAACTCGACTCCGTTTTTAACGAATTCAAGGTTCCTTTCGATCCTCTCTTTTTCCGCCTTTATTACTTCATCGTAATCAGCAGGTGCTTTTCCGGATACGCTGCTCACCTTGCATAGCCTCCTTTATAAAGTTCCTGATCTATCTCCAGGATCCTCTCTCCGACCTTGTATATGTCTCCAGCGCCCATGGTGATTATCAGATCCCCGGGCTCTGCGTTGTCATAAACGAAATTGGCCATCTCCTCGAAGTCAGGATAAAAATACACTTCTTTTCTGGGATAGTCTTTCTTTATTTCCTTCACCAGTCCTTCCGAACTGATCTTATGTATGTTCTTTTCCCTGGCCGCGAATATCTCCGCAAGCACCACTACATCAGCCTTCTCAAAGGACTCTGCGAACTCATTGAACAGAGCCATGGTCCTGGTGTAGGTGTGCGGCTGGAACAGGCACCAGAGATTCTTGTACTTCATGTTGGAGACTGCATCCAGCGTTACCTTTATCTCTGTAGGATGATGAGCATAGTCATCGATGATCTTAATGTTGTTGTTGGTGGTGCCCATGATGTCAAAGCGCCTCTGGGTCCCTGTGTAGTTTTCCAGAGTCTCCACCATATCGCCCACATCGACTCCCAACGTGTGACAGCAGGCTATTGCTGCCAGAGCGTTGAGTATGTTGTGCTCCCCCGGGATAGACATCATCACTGTGCAGAGCCTCATGCCGTGATGGTTCACGTAGAACTGAGGGTTGCCGTTGGCATTGAACATGATGTCCTCGACGCTGTAGTCACAGTTCTCATTGAATCCGAAGGTGACTACGTTATCCATGTCCTTTACTATGCTGCGCACGAAAGGATTGGCATCGTAGGCGATGATGACGCCGTCCTCAGGCACCAGCTTGGCAAACTCCTTAAATGAATTTGCTATGTGCTCTATATCCTTGAAATAGTCCAGGTGATCTGAATCTATGTTCAGGATGATCTCTATCTTCGGCCGGATGCTCAGGAAAGCATCCATGTATTCGCATGCTTCAGTGACAAAGTATTCGCCGTGTCCCACTCTCACGTTGCCTCCGAACTCTCCCAGGTTTCCTCCCACCAGGATAGTTGGATCCTTCTGGGCTTTGTCCAGCATCAGCGATATCATGGAAGTGGTGGTGGTCTTTCCGTGAGTACCTGAAATAGCGATACTGGTCTCGAAGTCCTCCATGAGTCTTCCCAGCATCTCTGCCCTGGTCAGAGTCGGTATGCCCAGCTCTTTTGCTCTCTTAAGTTCAGGATTGTCTTTTGAAACAGCGGTAGAATATATAACAAGATCTGCATTTTCGACATTCTTTGCTCTGTGCCCTAAAAAGATCTTTATACCGTGCTCAAGGAGTCTTTCGGTCGTGTCACTTTCTCTCATATCAGAGCCTGACACCTCAAAGCCTCTTGACTTGAGTATCTCAGCGATCCCGGACAGGCCTATGCCGCCGATCCCGATACAATGGATCTGTTTGCAGTCAGATAAACTTATCATTACGTTGATAACTCCTTTCGCCATCTGTGCAATTACACTTGATTATACCAAATATGACCTGTGATTGCTATATGAAAACACATAAATAACAGGTTCATGCACTGTATAGCCCGGGCAAGTGTACATTTGTTCCGGCAGCCTGTAAATCTTTTCAGTATGTATAGACTATTTGCCCAAGTGTAAACTTGTTTTTTGCCGGGGTTTTCAATAGCACGACTGTAAAAAGTTAACATATTTGACCGTTTTTTTGCTCTTCAACCTATGAAATCAAGGGACTTTTCAAATAGTTCAGTGCCCGGCACTACATTTTTTTTAAAAAAACTTGTAAACCATTTCAATTAAATGTATAATCTATCTATCCTTAACTGTAACCTTATAGTTAGGATAATCTTTACGATGCACGAAAGGGTGAACAAAAAATGAATATTACGGATGTACGTATAAGGAAAATCAACAACGAGGGAAAGATGAAAGCCGTTGTTTCCATTACTTTCGATGATGAATTCGTAGTACACGATATCAAGATCATAGAAGGACAGAATGGACTGTTCATCGCGATGCCCAGCAGAAAAATGGGCGAAGGAGACTTCAGGGATATAGCGCACCCGCTGGTTTCCGAGACACGAAACAAGATCAAAGAAGCGATTTTCCAGGAATACGACAAAATGCTTGAGGAACAGGTCGATACCGGTTCTTCAGAAACACCTGAAGCTTCTGCTGAGAGCGGAAACGAAGAACCGACATTGTTTTAGGACTCGTATCATCACGTTTTGATACCGACCGCAATCAATAAAAGATTTTCAGAAAAGAAAACTGCTGCAGCCGTGACCTGCAGCAGTTTTTTATGGGTGAATACCGGATAATCAGGCAAGCCTGATGCTGCCGGTCATCATATCCGCTGTTTTTTCTGGATGGTATCTGAATTCTGGTTATATGCCTTGGCGACGCATTTCCATTCGCCGTCCATTTTCAGAAGGAGCAGGACATCTGTGAAATCTATCCTTCCGCCCCAGCCTTCCTCAAGGACTCTTGCTACAGCCAGGCTCTCCTCGACCAGGACCACGTCGATCCTCGCCTAAAGTCGAATACACTCTTACGGAACGCGGCCATTCCCTTGTCAAAGTGCTGGATAAACACTGCGACTGGGGACTTGAAAACAGACCTTG
>CAMCER010000202.1 GCA_945873875.1 uncultured Clostridia bacterium | reverse complement strand
GGCATATACTCATTGATGAACATGTTTTCCACGTTCGTATCAAAGAGGTAATATTCTCTTGTCGTCTGTCTTCTGTTGTTCATCCAATAACTACTTCTGCGATAACTGTTCTTTCAACTTTGCGTTAAGGTCGGCCAGCATAGCCCCCAGATCTGCATCATGTCCCTCCGCTGCCTGCTCCAGGGTCTCTAAGTGGGCCCCCGGACAGCCGCAGCAGCTGAGACCGAATGATATAAGCACTTCTTCCATCTCAGGGCTTATATCAACTACATCGCAGACCATGGTATCTTTTGTGATTTCCCTGATCTCTGACATGGTTTTACCTCCCGCTCGATTTCTTCTCTGAACTATCGCTTCCTTTATTGAATACTGATCAGCTGCAGTAACTGATCAGCCGTTCTGTCTTCCGTAGCTGCTTTTGTCTGCAAACTTGGTGTATTTGCCGATCCATGTCACATATACGGTGTCCGTCGGACCGCTTCTGTTCTTCGCGATTATGACTTCGCACTCGCCCGGCTTGTCTGTGGTTTCTTTGTTATAATACTCATCTCTGTACAAAAACATGACGATGTCCGCGTCCTGCTCGATGGCTCCTGATTCGCGCAGGTCGGACAGTACAGGCCTGTGGTTCTCCCTGTCGTCCGGCTTACGGGAAAGCTGTGACAGTGCCACCACCGGGCATTCCATCTCCATGGCCAGCTGCTTCAGATAACGTGAGATAGTCGTTATCTCCTGCTGCCTGCCTTCTGTTCTGCCTTCCGTGTTCATCATCTGTATGTAGTCCACCACGATAAGGTCCAGACCTTTGGCTGCCTTGAGCCTGCGGCATTTGTTCCTCATCTCCACGATGGTCCTTGATGAGTCGTCTATGTTTATCTCCGCCTTGGACAGCTGGTCCAGGGCCAGATTTATCTGATCCCAGTCACGGCGCTCCAGATTCCCTGTCTTCAGCTTCTGCATGTCCACTCTGGAATCCATGGCAAGGAGCCTCTGTCCCAGTTCCGTTTTCGTCATTTCCATGCTGAATATCAGAACGCTGGCCTTGCCTTTCACTGCAGCGGCCTGTGCTATGTTCAGTGCGAACGCCGTCTTTCCCATGGAAGGACGGGCCGCGATTATGACCATGTTGGCCTTCTGAAGTCCTGACGTCAGGTCATCCAGATCCTTGAATCCGGTAGTCAGTCCTGTCAGACTTCCCTCCATCTGGGACGCTTTGTCTATGGCTTCGATGTTGTCCATGAGCACATCTTTGATGTGGACGAAGTCCTTTTTCTGTCTCTTCTGCCCTACCTCGAAGATCTCGCTCTCTGCGAATTCCAGCACTTCGGCGGCGGTAGAATCTGCGTCATATCCCTTTTCAGCTATCTGACCGCCCTTTTCTATCAGTTTCCTCAGCGTTGCCTTTTCAGCGATGATCTTAGCATACTCCACTGCATTGGAAGTCGACGGCACCTCCGCGGCAAGGGATGCCACATATACGCGTCCGCCTACTGAATCCAAGACCGCCCTTCTCTTCAGCTCCTCTGACACTGTGATGGTGTCAACGGGCGCGCCCTCCTGATTCAGCTTCCATATGGCGCTGAATATCTCTCTGTTATTGTTGTTATAGAAATCCTCGGGCGTGACAGTCTCGACCACGTCCATGAGTGCGTCCTTGCTGAGCATTACTGCTCCAAGCACTGATCTTTCCGCCTCCGTATTCTGAGGAGGGACTCTTTCTTCCATAACAGATCCTTTCCCTTTCAACTTTCGTTTCCGGAACCTTTACTGCACTATACTGTAACTGATACTTTAAGCTGGCTCTGCACTTCCGGATACACCTTGACTGCGACTTCTGTCTCGCCGGTCTGCTTTATCGGGCTGTCAAGCACGATCTTCTTTTTATCTATCTTTATGCCGTGCTGCTCTTCGAGAGCTTCGGAAATGTCCTTGGATGTGATGGATCCGAAGAGCCTTCCGCCTTCGCCGCCTTTGCTGACGATATTCACGGTCAGAGTCTTTATCTTTTCAGCCAGCTCTTCTGCTGCGGCTTTGGCCTCTGCCTGCTTCTCAGCCATTATCGCTTTCTGCTTTTCCAGATTCCTGACATTGCCTTTAGTGGCTTCTTTGGCGAATCCCTTAGGTATGAGCATGTTCCTTGCATACCCGTCGCTTACTTTCACTACTTCTCCGGCTTTGCCGGCGCCTTTTACGTCTTTAAGCAAAATTACTATCATGATCAGTCCTCCTGTTTTTCTTTACTGAATATCTCTTCCATTTTCTCGGCGATAGCCTCTATGGCTTCTTCCGGAGACATCTCCACCTGGGCTCCCGCCGTGGTCAGATGGCCTCCTCCGCCAAACTGTTCCATTATCGTCTGTACATTTATGCCGCCCAGCGATCTGGCGCTGATGACAGTTTCGCCGCATTCGTTCCTGCCTGCCACGAAACTAACCTGTATGCCTTTTATGGTCAGCAGTTCATCTGCCACCTGTGAATTCACTATCTGTGCGTTGATATTCTCTCCCGGACAAATGGACATGGCCACTCCGTCATCTGTGAACTCTGCATTTGCGATGCAGGCCGCCCTGGTCTTGAACATCTCCATGTCAGACTGGAAATATCTCTTTACCTCTGTGGTGTCTGCACCTGATCTTCTCAGCCATGAAGCGGCTTCGAAAGTGCGCACCCCGGTCTTTACGGCGAAACGGTTGGTGTCCACTGTTATCCCGGCCAGCAGAGCTTCTGCCTCGAACCTGCTCAGCAGTTTCTTCTCACCTGCGTACTGGATGATCTCAGTTACAAGTTCTGATGCCGATGATGCGTAGGATTCGGTGTATTCCAGTACCGCCTCGATGAAATCCGTAGCTTTCCTGT
>CAMCER010000201.1 GCA_945873875.1 uncultured Clostridia bacterium | reverse complement strand
GCGTACTGATTCATTTCTACAGTCCCGGTATGCCAAGTCCGCCTGTGACTTTGCTCATCTCGTTTTCAGAGATCTCTTCCATCTGTCTCAGAGCCTCGTTCACAGCGGTCATTATCAGATCCTGGAGCATTTCCACATCATCAGGGTCTACTACATCCTGCTGGATGGATATGTCCTTTATCTGCTTAGCTCCTGTAACAGTAACAGATACTGCGCCGCCGCCGGATGTGGCAGTAGCCTCCATCTGCTCTATCTCCTGCTGGACTTCATCCATCTTAGCCTGAACAGCCTGCATCTGTGCCAGCTGCTTCTGCATGTTTCCCTTACCGCCGCCCTGCGGTTTCTTTTTCTTTCCGGCTTTCATTCCTTTGCCCATATCATTTCCTCCGATCGATTTCTATCCTGATATCTGAAATGTTTTCATCAGTCATCTACTCTTACTTTGATGCCCATGAGTGACTCAAGCTTTTCAGCTTTTTCCTCTGCTGTTATCTCAGGTTCCGGCTGCTTTTCAGCTGAGATGCCGGCGCCTGTCATTATGCAGACCATTGAGCGTCTCTTTCCTGTATGCTTTTCCATCAGATCCTCTAAGAGTTTTCTGTTTTTTTCAGCATAATCACTCACCGGTGCGCTGGAGCATTCCACTACGAAACTTTGGTCTCTCACCTCGGAAAGCCTGGTCCCGGTCCTGACCAGATTGAAGCTCCCGCGGGCTGCCTCACCGTCTTCGAATATCTCATGCCAGAGTCTGTCAGGATCCTGCACAGGGTCTGGCTTCTGCATCTGCTGCATCTGCTGAGGCTGCTGAGCGCTTATCTGCTGCTCTGCCGGCTTATGCGCATCTGCGCTTTGCTGCACGGGCATCTGCTGCATGGCCTTCTGCTGTACTGCCTCCTGCGGCGCGTCTCCCGATGAGAGTTTTACTGCACAAAGCTCCAGAAGCACTCTGGGCTGACTGGAATACCTTGCCTCGTCGTGTGTCTGTGCCAGCTGCTTTATGGCCCTGGTTATATCTGCTGTATCCATAGACTCGCTCTGAGCCTTTACACGTTCTATGTTTTCCAGAGACATGCCCATCATTTCTTCAGGCCTTCTTACGTATTTGACGATGAGCACGTTCCTGTAGTGAGCAAGCCAGTCTTTCATGAACTGTCTTGCGTCTTTTCCGTCTGCAAGAGCTCTGTCTATGAGAAGGAGCGCATCGGCTGTGCGCCTGAAATTCACATGATCGGTAAGCTCTGTGAAAACTTCCTCGCCGGATGTGCCCAGAAAATCAAGGACATCTTCTCTTGATATCTGTTTCTGCCCTGACGAGATGCACTGGTCAAGGATGCTGAGCCCGTCACGGACTGAGCCGTCTGCGTTGGCCGCTATTATCTGGAACACTCCGGGGCCTGCCTGTATGCCTCTGTCCTGACATATCTTTTCCATGCCCTTTATGAGTACGGCTTCCGGCACGCGGCGGAAATCCAGCCTGAGGCATCTGGAAAGGATAGTCGAAAGAAGCTTCTCCGGCTCTGTCGTGGCCAGTATGAATATGACGTTTTCCGGCGGTTCCTCCAAAGTCTTCAGGAGCGCGTTGAAGGCCCCCTTGGAAAGCATGTGGACCTCGTCTATGATATATACTTTCTTCCTTCCCACCGAAGGCGGGTACTGGACACTTTCCCTCAGCTCTCTGATCTGATCCACGCCGTTGTTGGACGCCGCATCCAGCTCGATGACATCAAGGAAAGTCCCGTTCTTTATCTCTCTGCAGGGACCGCATTTTCCGCAGGGTCTTCCGTACGGGTCAGGCGACTGGCAGTTCACGCCTTTAGCCAGTATCCTGGCTGTAGTCGTCTTTCCTGTTCCCCTTGTACCGCAAAAGAGATAAGCGTGGCTGACAGTGTCAGTAGCTATCTGGTTTTTCAGTATCCTTACGATATGATCCTGCCCGAGGATCTCATCAAAAGTCTCCGGGCGGTATGCACGATAAAGTGCTGTGTACATGGATTACCCTCTCCTGAGTGCGGCGTGCAGCGAAATACTCACGCCTGCTCTTTAGCTTTTTTATAGAAATCGCCCTTTGACAGCCCCGCCGGCAGCGGAAAAGGCGTATCTGCGGCACATAAGAACATCCGCTTATTGCTGCTTCCTTCCGGACCTGACAAGGTTCACAGCGTCTTATTGCGCAGGACCCAAACCGTGCAGACGAAGCTGTCAAAGGGCGATAATATCGATTTTTCCGGTGACTATTTTATCACAATAAAGGCTCTGATGCCACTGTCATTTGACTATATGCATCACATCATTTTTTAGCCACTACTCTGTATATCTCATCACTGTAGGGCGGCTCCACTTCCATGTCTTCACCGTTCCTGCTCATACGCACGCCGTATTCTGCCTCTTTTACTCTTCCGATATACGTGGCTGAAACGCCGGCTTCCTTCATGGCAGCATCCATCTCATCCTTTTTATCCTCCGGCACTACTATGACCATGGCGCCGCTTGATATGAGGCGGAGCACGTCCACTCCGAAGTGGCTGCATATCTTTTGGGTAACTTCAGCGACAGGTATGTCATCTGCCCACACGTCAGCACCCAGACCTGATATATCGCACATTTCCCAGACAGCTCCCAGGATGCCTCCTTCTGTAACATCGTGCATGCCGTGTGTGCCTACCTTTCCTGCAGCGACTCCTTCAGGAACGACACTAACATGATCCAGCATGGCCTTAGCCTCACTGACCTCCTCTTCACTGAGGAACGTCCTCAGCTCGTCCTCCATGTCTGAGGCTATGACGCCGGAGCCTTCCATGCCGGCCATTTTAGTGATCATGATATAGTCTCCGGGCTTCATGTTCTCCGCAGACTGGGAC
>CAMCER010000200.1 GCA_945873875.1 uncultured Clostridia bacterium | reverse complement strand
ACTTGCCCTTTACAGAAAGTTCGGCTTCAGAGAAGAAGGCCGGAGAAAAAAGTACTACGAAGATAACGGAGAAGATGCCATAATTATGTGGCGCAGATGATATAAGGAGAAGGCCCAGGCTCTGCCGGGCACTTTAAGGTCAATGAAAGACGGAAAACACATAACTCTCGGAATAGAATCAAGCTGTGATGAGACGGCGGTCGCTGTTATGGCAGACGGCCGAAAGATGCTGTCTAACATCATCTCATCGCAGATAGACATACATAAGGATTTTGGCGGCGTGGTGCCGGAGATCGCATCCAGACATCACCTTACCAATATCAACAGCGTCATCGAAAAAGCCATGAGTGAGGCTGACGTGACACCTGATGACATAGATCTGATAGGCGTGACAAAAGGCCCGGGCCTTGTGGGAGCCCTTCTCATAGGCATCGCTACGGCTAAAGCCCTGGCTCTGGCATGGGATAAACCTATGACAGGAGTCCATCATATACAGGGGCACATAAGCGCTGCATTTGTTGAAAATCCAAATCTTGAGCCGCCCTTTATGGCGCTGGTGGTATCCGGAGGCCACACTGAGATAGTCAGAGTTGAAGACTATGATTCATTTAGGGTCCTGGGAAGCACCAGAGACGATGCTGCCGGAGAGGCCTTCGACAAAGTAGCAAGGGTCCTGGGGCTGGGATATCCCGGCGGACCCCTTATAGACAGGATCGCAAAAGAAGGGGATCCTGAGGCTGTCCAGTTCAAGAGAGTCTTCCTGGAAAAGGGAAGCCTTGATTTCAGTTTCAGCGGTATAAAGACAGCGGTGCTGAATTACATCAATTCACAGAAGCAGGCAGACCGCCCGGTATGCACCGAGGACGTAGCGGCAGGATTCCAGCAGGCGGTCCTTGATGTCATCGTGACCAAGGCAGTTTCAGCGGCGGCAGAGGCCGGTGAGGATAAGATCATCATGGCAGGCGGCGTGGCGGCAAACTCCCGCTTGAGAGAGATGATGGAAGATGCCTGCAGTAAAAAGGGCATCAGGCTTTATGTGCCTTCGCCCATACTCTGCACTGACAACGGAGCCATGATCGGATGCGCGGCATATAACAGAGCCATGAAAGGACATTTTGACGGGCTTGATATGGACGCCTTCGCAAGGCTTGATATTGAAAACGCCTGAAGGCAGGAAGATAAGGACATTAAGATAAAGACACTAAAATGATAATCAGCGCTAAAGGTATCTCAAAAGCATATGGAACAGATGTGATCCTGGACGGGGTCTCTTTTCACGTGAATGAAAACGACCGGATAGGGATCGTAGGCATAAACGGCGCGGGAAAGACCACGCTTCTTAAGATCCTGGCCGGTGAGATGGAAGCCGACTCAGGTGATTTTTTTGTTGCTTCAGATACGACTATAGGATACCTCAGGCAGAACGACAGGTTCAGCTCACAGAACACCGTCATAGAGCAGGTGACAGAGATATTCAGACCCTTAATAAAGATGGAGGAGGACATGGCTGAAATGGGGGCGGAGATAGGCCGCCTTTCTGATGAGGGAAAGTATGAAGAGGCGGAAGCCCTTTTAGTGCGGCAGCAGGAACTTGAGGAAAAGTTCAGAGATCAAGGAGGATACGGATATAAAGGTCAGATCACAGGCATCCTCAGGAGCATGGCCTTTGATGAGAGCTTTTATGATAAGAAGATCGACACTTTGAGCGGCGGAGAAAGGACCAGACTGGCACTTGCATGCCTGCTTCTGGAAAAGCCGGACATCCTGTTTCTGGACGAGCCTACCAACCACCTGGACATCGGTACTCTGAAGTGGCTGGAGCAGTACCTGAAGTCCTATCAGGGAGCCATGATCATCGTTTCCCACGACAGGTATTTCCTGGACACCACAGTGAACAGGATATTTGAGATAGAAAACCACAGACTGAAGGCCTATGACGGCGGATACACCGCTTATGCTGAAAAGAAGCGGCAGCTGAGGGAAGAGCAGCTGAGGAAGTACTCAAAGCAGCAGGCAGAGATAAAGAGACAGGAAGACATGATCCGCCTCATGAAGCAGAGAGGCACGGAAAAGTTCGCCAAGAGGGCACTTTCCAGAGAGAAGAGGCTTGAGCAGGTGGAGCGCGTAGAAAGACCTGAAAGCGAAGGCCGGAAGATGAAGATCCGCTTCAGGGAAAATTTCAAAAGCGGACATGATGTGTATCTTGCTGAGGATATCTCAAAGGGCTTCGGCTACGGATCAAACAGAAAGCAGCTTTTTGAGCATGCGGATATGGATATAAAGCGCGGTGAACGCGTTTGTATAGTGGGGCCCAACGGTGTAGGAAAGACTACTCTTTTAAGGATCCTGCTGGAAGAGATCAGACCGGATACGGGTTGCCTGAAAAAGGGCCATAACGTGGACCCGGGCTACTATGACCAGACGCAGGAGAGGCTCACTGGCAGCAACAGCCTGCTGGAGGAGCTGCAGGAGTCCTACCGCCTCTATTCTGATACGGAGATGCGGGCCATACTGGGCAGGTTCCTGTTCACAAACGATACTGTCTTTCTGACTGTAGATGACTTGAGCGGCGGCGAGAAGGCCAGGCTGTCTCTGGTCAAACTCATGCTTTCGGGAGCCAACGTTCTGATCATGGACGAGCCCACCAACCACCTGGACATCAATTCCAAGGAGGTCTTTGAAGAGGCGCTGATGGATTTTCCGGGAACAGTCATCGTCGTTTCCCATGACAGATATTTTCTCAATAAAATACCTACCAGGATACTTGAACTGGGAAGAGACGGCATGACAGAGTATCTGGGAAAATACGACTACTACGAAGAAAAGCGGAAGCAGCTGACAAAGTCGGGAAAGGCGTA
>CAMCER010000199.1 GCA_945873875.1 uncultured Clostridia bacterium | reverse complement strand
TGGAACTGGCTGATCTTGCTATTGCCGTTTTCAGACGGCTCGAATTCCCGGAACCGGTACTGATCAGTTCTACAGGCGGAGTGTTCAACCTGGATGAAAAGATCATCACACCTTTCAAAGAGATCCTTGAAGGTCACGGCATGGAATACGTGCACCCTGCTCTCTCTCCTGCCTGCGGTTCAGTCATTCTGGCCATGCAGATGGACGGACTGGAAATAGACCAGGCCCGCGTGGCCCAGATGGACATATACTCCAGGGCTGCAGAAGAAAGCGACCGGAAAAAACGCGAAGAAAAGCAGAACCAGTGGCTCAAAGGCATCCAGGAGCGCCAGCATGCACGCAGCAGCCTGGATCAGAGCATGCATCAGAGCAGTGCCATGCACGCATGATCAAAGACCCGCAGACAAAATTCCTGCAGAAAGCAGGTTATTTTTTTGTCCTTTTTTCTGATCCATGCTCACCGCTGATTGGAAGTAATTCGGGATCAACTCTCCTGCCTGTCTCTTCTGAGCAGCCAGATCATGTATCGCGCATACGCATAGATAACAAAAACGACAGCTATTATAGTCTGTATGCCGCCAAACGCATGCAGGAACGCCATGTCATGGCCTGCCGAAGAAAGCCACATGGCCGACTGCTGCATGGCTGTAGCGCTGATGACGAATGGAAAAGTATATGCAGCGATGCTGGGATAAAAAGGCATAGTAAGATAGCCCAGCATCTTAACAAAGGCGAAAACGTAAAGGGCTGCTGAAACGGACAGCATGATAAGTAGGAATGTGACGCTTTTGGCCGGAACTGAGTGGACATAGGCCACGATGCACAAAGCAAGGGGCGCTGTATATATCCCAGTCAGAGGTTTTGCCGGCTCTGGAAGCGGTATAGTCACGTATCTCTTAGTGATTACGAAAAACATTATTATGAACATCGCAAGGCTGAACCAGAAAGTGACTGCTCCCAGGGTCTCCATGCCGTAAACTGGTGCCGTGACGCCGCATGTCGCAAGGCCTACAGAGATCACGAACCACGATGTGAAGACCAGCCCCAGGTCAAATGCCAGCACGAATCGTCCTATGAAATACACCAGAAGACAGGCGTGAAGGATCAGAGCGCAGGCCCAGATCACCAGCGCCGCCTTGTGAAAATACGGCTCGATGTATGTGCTCAGTATCACGATGCCCATAGGATATGTGGCCCCTACTCCGGTGAATATGGGGCTCTGAAGATCCGACAGTATCATCTTCGGATATCTTATGATCTTTGCCGTAAGAAGGAACAGCAAAAAAGCTGCAGCCCATCCGCAGACAGCGTGCAGCAGATCTGAATAAACTTGTAAAAGGCTGCCAAGGGCCGCCGTTCCCAGCATTGGCCCCGCCAGCGGTATCGGTACTTTCTTTATCATTTGTCTTTACCCCAGATGTCATTCCATAGTTCGATTATTTATTTCCAGCCCGCCGGATAAGCGAATTCCTCCCTGCCCGGCTGCCGGGATTTATCCCATCAGATACGAAAAAACTGTGTATGCGGTCTTAAGATCGTCGTGGGTTATGCTGCCGTTCTCGTCTATGCTCAGCATGTCGGCCTCGATGACCTCAGCACCCATGGCCAGAGTCTTTTCGATGTCTGTCTCCACGATGAGTTTCTTCTCCTTTTCACGGTATATGTCACTTACCTCTGCACCGATCTCGCCGTTGTTCACCGCTACGATGTCCACCTTATGGCTGCCCAGATATCTGTTGAGCACGTTTATGTGGTCGCTGAGAGAATATCCGTCAGTCTCGCCTGGCTGCGTCACGATATTGGCGATGTACATGATGGGCGCTTCTGTCTTTTCCAGAGCATCGTGGACTCCCGGCGCGATCAGGTGCGGCAGGATGCTGGTATAAAGACTTCCCGGACTCAGGACTATAAGGTCCGCGTCAAGGATCTTTTCGATGACCTCCTGCCCTACTTCGATGGGATGGTCATATGCCAGATAATCTATCTTGCTGACGTTCTTGCTGACAGCCACCTCACCGACGATATCATCGCCGGGCCGCCGCCCGATAAGCTCCACTTTATCCTCCGACAAAGGAAGCACAGTTCCCTTTATATTGAGAAGCCTGCTCATATACTTGGCAGCCTCTGTAAGGCTTCCCTTAAGGTCTATGAGGGCAGCCAGCAGTATATTGCGGACCGGATGATTATGGAGGGTCCCGTCTTTTTTGAAGCGGTATCCCAGAAGGTCGATATAATCCTCATCCACGTTGGCCATGGAAAGAAGGACCTTGCCCAGGTCGCCTACTGCCGGTATATTCAGTTCTTCTTTGAGCACTCCGGTGCTGCTGCCGTCATCGCTGACAGTGATGATGGCTGTTACATCCACCGGGAAAAGTTTGAGCCCGGAGAGGACCCTTGAGAGGCCTCGTCCGCCGCCTAAAACCGCTATTTTCTTCATTCAGCTCCTCCGTGAGAGATCAGCATTAAAGTTTATATCACGCCTTACGCCATTATATCACATATCGATCTCAAGTCTTACAGGGCAGTGATCACTTCCGTACACGTCTGTCAGTATAGCCGCGTCTTTCAGGTTTCCTTCAAGGGCCTTCGATGCCAGAAAGTAGTCTATGCGCCATCCTGCGTTGTTCTTACGTGCGTTGAACCGGTAGCTCCACCAGGAATAGATGCCGGTCTCTTCCGGATAAAAGTATCTGAAAGTGTCTATCATGCCGGAATCAAGAAGCTGGGTCATCTTGCCCCGCTCCTCATCGGTAAAGCCCGCATTGCGCCGTTTTGACGCAGCGTTCTTTATATCTATCTCTTAATGAGACACGTTCATGTCGCCGCATACTATCACGGGCTTCTTTTCTTCCAGGCCTTTCAC
>CAMCER010000198.1 GCA_945873875.1 uncultured Clostridia bacterium | reverse complement strand
GGGATATGACCAATTATGAAAAGGTCATTTCAGTCATGGAAAAATGCTTTTCTGCTGATGCGGCAAGAGCCTGGTTCGCGTATTCTGACTACACTGTCAGCGCGCAGCCAAGGTCTGTCGAGGACGCGGCAAATGCCATGGATGATGATATCAAAGCCAGAGCCGGGCAACTCACAGAAGAGCTCTGCCGGGCAGGCATGCTTGTAAAAAAACAGAACCCTGATGGAAAGGAAGGGTACTTAAGAAACTATCTGTTCGGGATCCTTAACAGGGCCAATTACTACCCTGACGAGGATCCTTTTGCTGAAGTCGGCGCAGAATGGTGGATGAGTCTGGTAAACGGCGGCAGCCGCACTTTGAGGAGCGGCAGGACTCCATACAGGATAATCCCACACGAGGGAGTGCTTGATGGAGACAGCGTTCACGGCCGCATACCAATGGGCATCGAGATACCGGATCAGAGACAGGTGCTGCCTATGGACAGGCTGGATCAGATACTGGATTCCAGATATAAGATAGCAGCCATGGATTGCATCTGCAGGCGCATGCAGGAGCGAAACGGCACGAAAAAGTGCGACCATCCTGTCGAGGATGTGTGCCTGACTTTCAACCAGATGGCAGAAGCCACTATAGAGCAGGGTTTCGCAAAGGAAATAACCGCTGAAAAGGCAAAGGACATAGTCCGTCAGTGCCGTGACAGAGGACTGGTCCAGGAGATAAGCGACGCG
This sequence comes from uncultured Clostridia bacterium, assembly GCA_945873875.1. Next base: position 2,135 of record CAMCER010000198.1, on the reverse strand, counting down.
GTGAATCCACTGGCACTCTGCAACTGCTGCGAATGCTGCTGCCTTTGTCTGATATCTATGAACAGATTTGAAGAGACCATCGCGTCGCCTTCCAGATGGCAGGCGGATGCTGCTCATACAGAAAAGTGCGTCGGGTGCGGAAAATGCGCCGGCCTTTGTCCGGCACACGCCATTGACTTCTCAGACGGTGCGCCTTTTATTGACGCAGGCAGATGCATCGGGTGCGGAGAATGCGCCGCACTTTGTCCCGAAGGCGTCATCAGGATGAAGAAGAGAGCCGGGGCCCCTGATTCCTGCGCTGTGGATACTCCGGGCAGGGTATATATCTGATCATGCATGAGACTTCACTTATAGAATTCACCCTTAATGCGGTGGAGAACAAGGCTTTGGCCATGGGAATAGACAAGGTGACCTCGATCCATCTGGTGATCGGGGAGATGCGCGGTGCGCTGCCTGATCTCATGGACAGGGCTTTTACTTTTCTTACTGACAGAAGGCCGCTTTTTCACGGCTGCAGTCTGGATATAAAGACCGTTCCGGCAGTGCTTGCCTGCAGAAAATGCGGGAAGACGTATAAGGCGGATCATCTTTATAAGATCACATGCCCCGACTGCGGCAGCCCTGAGTATGACATAGTTTCAGGGAATGAGCTGTTCATCGATTCTTTCGACGCAGAGTAGACCACGAACACCAGCTCCAGAAACGATCAATAAAAAGCCTCGCTGAAATGCGAGGCTTTGCTTTGATTTGATATGTATTTCCTGTTTTAATTTTTAGGATCAGTTATGTTCTTGAGCAGTACGTATGCGTACTTGGTATTGCCGGCATCGTTTTTATATGATATATATGCCTGCTTTGGAGTGGCTCCTGAGAAGTTTATATTATATTTATATCTCAGACTCAACTTGGTGTCTGCCGGCAGTTTAGTCGCTGTTCCATTGCATGCTCTGGTGCTGTAAACGATCACACCCCATTTGTTTTTCGGGACTTTCTTCGTCGCGATAGGTACAGGCTTTGCTGCCGGTACTACGCGCTTAGCCTTTAAGAAGCACTTCTTGTACTTTAATTTATTGAGAGGCATGATGCTGACTCCGTTGGTCTGCTTGGTGCTGTGTATGAACTGCTTGTTGCCAAGGTAGATACCGCAGTGGTCGCATGCTCCGCCGTTCTCGTTGAAGTACACTATGTCTCCTGGCTGGAGTTTGTTGAAGTTAGGCGTTCCCGTACATACTACAGTTGCCTTGAAGTCTTTTTCTGCAGTAGTGGTGCCCTTGCCGGTGTAGATGTAATTGGTGTCGTAGATAGTCTTTATGCTGGCTGAGAGCTTATACGGTTTCACGTAATTTTTCATCACGCCGTTGATGACATATGATGCGAATCCCGAACAGTCGAAGCACATCTTTCCGTTCTTCAGTGATCCCGGGGTATTGTGCGAATAGACTGTCTTCTTGGTCCGGATGTAAAGTGCCTTGTTGATGATCTTCTTAGTCATCTCGTTCTTGCAGGCGTTCCTGTATTTGGTGAAATTGAGGCCTGTCTTTACGAAAGGCTTGGTGTTCTTAGCTACCCATTCCCAGTAGTAGTAGCCCTTGTATTTGATCTTTACGTATCTTCCCTTGGTCTTTCTGGCGATGCTGCCGTAAACTCTTACCTTTGATTTATAAGGGATGATCTTGGTGGCCTTGCCTTTTTTAGTTTTGGCTACGTACAGATAAGGCACATCGGTATATGCGGTGACGTATGTCGCTGCGCTGGCCGTCTCCTTATTTATGCCCATGCCGCATAAGAGAAGGGTGAATGCCAGTGCCGCGACAGTTATAAAAGCGATAGATCTTTTTTTCACTGTACTCATTTGTAATACCTCCTGTTTTGCATACAAGAAAATTATACCATTATACACATGAAAAACAAAAATTAAATCGACTGCAGGCCCGGGGCTTTTCGGGACAAAGGAAACGCCACCCTTCTGTCTTAAGGCTGCGCATAAAAAAGCCGGCATGCTCCGAAAAGGCGAGCCGCCGCTCTGAAAGGACGCAGCCATGCTCCAAACGGACCTGTTAACGCTCCGAAAAAGGTGTTGTGAATAACAGGAAGACGAACTGATACAACTGACATAAAAGACCGGCGGCTTTAAT
>CAMCER010000197.1 GCA_945873875.1 uncultured Clostridia bacterium | reverse complement strand
AGAAGCTTCAATCGAAGAACTTTTAACCACAATAATTATATTTCAGATTATGGTTAAAAGTTATGGGCTTGCTGGCGCAAACACATTCCTTACTCAACGCCGACAGACCTGCAGGTCGCCGACAAACTCGCGGGCCGCGTGATTAGCAAAAACTAACTATTTGTCTTAAATCCATTGATGAAAGGGCTTCTTTCGGCTACAATGTACTCGGGCGCCGCGACTCCAAAAGGACACGACAAAGAACCAGCTCAGGGCTCGGTATGAATTTAGGAGCAAAGGACCGGCCCGAGAGATGGAGGCTCCAAAAGGACACAGGCCTGGAGGCAGAGAGCGGCCGGTTCGAAGGATGGAGGCTCCAAAAGGACACAGGCCTGGAGCCGGCGAGGGACCAGGGCGGGCGTCCGGAAGGACTGGGCTGGAAGGACTGGGCTGGAAGGAAAGAAAATGATACTGAAAGATCTTAGAATAGAAGAAAGCGCGATAATCAGGAAAGTCGGCGGGGAAGGTGCGCTGAGGCAGCACTTCCTCGATATGGGGCTGATCCCCGGGGTGGAAGTGACCATGGTGAAACTTGCGCCGCTGGGAGACCCAATGGAGATCAGACTCCATGGATATGAGCTGACACTGAGAAAGGAAGAGGCTGCCCGTATCGAGGTGGAGCTTCTTTATGAGAATGAAGAAAAGCTGAAGGACCGGGGCAGTGCGGCTGCGGCAGACCAGGGCGCCGAAACTGCAGGAAAACTGTCAGAAAGCGCACCGGCAAATGCAGCAGGAGACGTTACAGCTGCGGAACTGATACGCGAAGCTGAGCACCCGGGTCTTGGCGAAGGAGGGCGTTTCCACTCTAAAGAAGAAGAGCATCCGCTGCCGGAGGGAACGACTCTGACCTACGCCCTTGTAGGAAACCAGAACTCGGGAAAGACCACCCTTTTCAACCAGCTGACCGGCTCCAACCAGCACGTAGGGAATTTCCCGGGCGTGACTGTGGACCGAAAAGACGGCGTCATCAAAGGACATCCGGATACTCTTGTCACGGACCTGCCGGGGATATATTCCATGTCGCCGTATTCCAGCGAGGAGATAGTGTCCAGGAATTTTGTCCTGGAAGAAAAACCTCGGGCAATAATAAACATAGTAGATGCAACGAATATACAGAGGAATTTGTACCTGACCATCCAGCTCCTTGAGATGAACAAACCCATGGTAGTTGCCCTTAACATGATGGATGAGGTAACAGGCAATGGCGGATCCATAGACATCAATGCCATGGAGGCAGCTCTTGGCGTGCCGGTAGTGCCCATTTCAGCGGCCAAAAACCAGGGCGTCGATGAGCTTGTGCAGCACGCGGTGCACATCGCCCATTTCCAGGAAAGACCCCTGCGCCAGGACTACTGCAGCGAGGAGCATAAGAACGGTGCCGTCCACAGATGCGTCCACGCAGTTATGCATCTCATTCAGGACCACGCCGAAAGGACTGGGATCCCGCTTAGATTCGCGGCCGGGAAACTCATAGAAGGCGACCATCTCATAAAAGAGGCGCTGGAGCTTGACCAGAACGAGATCGAGACTTTAGAGCACATGATTCTTCAGATGGAAAAAGAGTGCGGACTTGACAGGAGTGCGGCTATGGCCGACATGCGTTTCACCTTCATAAAGAACGTGACTGAAGCGGCAGTAAAAAAACGCATCGAAAGCAAAGAACGCGCCCGCTCCCTGAAGCTGGACCGCATCTTCACAGGAAAATACACAGCGATCCCGGTTTTCATAGGGATCATGATAGCCATATTCATACTTACATTCAACGTCATCGGCGCATGGCTCCAGGGCCTGCTTGAGACCGGCATTGGCGCTCTGGCAGACATAGCGGACAAAGCCATGAGCGCCGCGGGAGTCAACGAAGTCGTCCACAGCCTTGTAAAGGACGGGATATTCGCAGGTGTGGGAAGTGTCCTGAGTTTCGTCCCCATAATCGTCGTGCTGTTCTTCTTCCTTTCACTTCTGGAAGACAGCGGATACACGGCAAGAGTCGCTTTCATAATGGACAAACTCCTCCGAAAGATCGGACTTTCAGGCAGGAGCATCGTGCCCATGCTCATCGGATTCGGCTGCACGGTGCCGGCTGTAATGGCAACCCGCACCCTGCCAAGTGAGCGTGACAGGAAGATGACCATACTCCTTACGCCTTTCATGAGCTGCTCGGCGAAGATACCTATCTACGCCTTCTTTGCCAGCGCATTTTTCCCTCACCACGGGGGATTCGTCATGACGGGACTGTATCTTCTGGGCATCGTAGTCGGCGTGCTCATGGCAGTGATATTCAAGAACACTCTGTTCAAAGGCGAAGCGGTTCCCTTCGTGATGGAGCTTCCTAACTACAGGATGCCTACGCCGAAAAACGTGCTGCGTCTCATGTGGGACAAAGCCAAAGACTTCCTGCAGAGGGCCTTCACCATAATCTTCATTGCCACCATCGTGATATGGTTTTTGCAGAGCTTCAGCCCGCAGATGCACTTTGTCACCGATTCAGGAGAGAGTCTGCTGGCGAAACTTGCTGAAGTCATCGCACCTGTATTCGCGCCTCTGGGCCTGGGTGACTGGCGGATCTGCACGGCTCTCATCAGCGGATTCATCGCCAAGGAAAGCGTAGTTGCGACGCTGCAGGTGCTCTTCGGAGCCGGCGGCGGCATCGCGGCTTCACTGACGGCTCTTTCAGCCGGGACGGTCCTGGTATTTTCGCTGCTTTATACGCCATGTGTTGCGGCCATAGCTTCAGTAAAGCGCGAGCTGGGAGCCAGATGGTCTGTCCTCATGGTCGTATGGCAGTGCGTGCTGGCGTGGATCTGCGCGCTTTTGTTCAGGCTCATCGCCGGACTTTTC
>CAMCER010000196.1 GCA_945873875.1 uncultured Clostridia bacterium | reverse complement strand
TATCCTTAGGGTCTTTGTCCAGCAGATTGAATGCGTAAACAGTGGTAAGAAGTGCCAGAGTCGAATCCAGTCCGCCTGATATGCCTACTACTGCGCATTTAGCGTGAGTGTGCAGCAGCCTTCTGGCAAGAGCAGTTCCCTGTATATTGAAGATCTCCTGACATCTGTCGTTGGTCTCACTGTGGTCGTGAGGAATGAACGGCAGACGCGTGAAGGTCCTGAGAATAGGCTCGTCGTTAGTTATGGCGCGTACAGCCTCCAGCCTTACGTGCATGAATTCGCTGCTGTTGGAATAGGCTCTTGCGCACTCTGTGTAGTTGTGGTTGTGACGTCTCTGGTATTTTATCCTGTCTATGTCGATCTCGCTGTAGGTTATATTGCTCTTCATGCTGAACCTGTCTGAATTCTCAGCCAGGATCATGCCGTTTTCCGCGATGATGCTGTGGCCGCTGAAGACCATGTCCGTAGTCGATTCGCAGGCGCCGGCGGATGTGTAGATGTATCCGCAGGATGAGCGGGTGCTCTCAACGTGTATCATGCTTCTTCTGTAATCCGGCTTGGCAACAGTGTCGTTGCTGGCGGATGGATTGAATATCATATGCGCGCCTTCAAGAGCCAGCTGCGATCCCGGTGAGATAGGAAGCCACAGGTCTTCGCAGATCTCCACACCGAAAGTGAACCCGTTGAATGTATCGTCGAAAAGGATCCTTCCGAAGGGAACGTCCAGACCCCGGATGTTTATGGAGTCTATGTTCTTTATGATATCTATGCCTGAAGCGAACCATCTGGCTTCATAGAATTCTTCCGAGTTAGGCATGAACATCTTCGGCACCACACCTTTTATCTGTCCGTTCTGGATCACGCAGGCGCAGTTATAGAGGTTGCTGTTGACCTGAACGTAAAAGCCCAGGATCACCACGATCTCTTTTCCCTTTGTCTCCTCTGCTATGCGGAAGACCGACTCGATCTGCCTGTTGTAAAGCTGATGCTGGAAAAACAGGTCCGCGCAGCTGTAGCCTGTTATGCACAGCTCAGGGAAGAGCAGTATCCCTGTGTGCTTCTCCTCTGCCTCATCTATCATCCGCAGTATCTCATCTGTATTGAATTCTGTGTTTCCCACTTCCAGCGCCGGAACTGCGGCGCCGACTTTTATCAAACCAAGATCTGTTGCCATTTTTCTGTCCTTTCTCCCGAACCGGGATGCGGTTTTCAGGCGGTTTTTCACCGTGTTTTAAGCCGCCTTTCTGACTGGTATTATACACTATTGCCGGGAAAATATCATCCTGCCGGTATTTCATGCTATGTGTCCGGCAGTCCGTCTTGCACCTGCATGGTTTACTGATATAATATAAGAGAAAATATCTATAAAAGAACAGAAGAGGGAAATAATGAAAACCATATATTTAAGCGATATAAATACAGGCGATGAACTTACAGATTTCTTCATGGTCAAATCCATGGGCGTAAAGACAGGCTCCAACGGCAAACAGTATCTGGACCTGCTTTTAGGGGACAAAACCGGAGAGATCACGGGAAAGAAGTGGTACATCACCGAAGAGCAGATAAAAAAGATGGAGGCTGTCAAACACGGCCATCTCGTCAAGATAAAGGCAAATGTCACGGAGTGGAACGGCATGAAACAGTTTCGGGTGCTCAGGATACGGGGCGCAGTGGCAGAAGATATGCTGGACGTTTCTGATTTCGTCAAAGCCGCGCCGGAAGATCCGCAGCAGATGTATGAATTCATAGCAGACAGGGCTGATGCTCTTGAGGACGAAGACCTGAGAAAACTCTGCATACAGGTCCTTTCAGAAAACAAAGAAAAGCTGCTGTATTATCCTGCGGCACAGAAGAACCACCACGCAGAGTTCGCCGGCCTTTTATGGCACATGAAGAGGATGATAGAAAACGGGGAAGGGATCTGCCGTGTGTATACCATACTGGATAAGGACCTGGTAACAGCAGGAGTCATCCTCCACGACATAGAAAAGATAAGAGAGATCAATTCCAACGAGCTGGGCATATCTGACGGATATTCCATGGAAGGCATGCTGCTGGGACACATCGTCCAGGGCGTAAGGGAGCTGGACAGCAGGATGAAGGCTCTGGGCTTTCCTGATGAGAAGAGGCTCATGGTGGAGCATATGATACTCTCACATCACTACGAGCCTGAGTTCGGAAGCCCTAAAAAGCCCATGTTCCCCGAGGCTGAGATACTCCACTATCTGGATATCATCGACGCCAGGATGTTTGACATGGAAGAGGCTCTGGAGGGGACCAGACCGGGAGAATTCAGCGACAGAGTATGGACTCTTGACAACAGAAGGATATATAAGAAAGCATGACACAGATCGAGGCGGTACTGAAAAACATCATATTCCACAATGCTGAGAACGGCTATACAGTAGCCGTTTTTCAGACGGAAGCAGAAGAGCTGACTGCCGTAGGCAGCCTTCCTGCCTGCCACGAGGGAAGCACTTATCTTCTGAGGGGCGAGATGAAGGTCCACCCCAGGTTCGGTGAGCAGTTCGCCTTTAAAGAGGCGGAAGAAGAGATGCCCTCTACAGGGGCCGGTATCGAAGCGTTTTTGTCGTCGGGAGTCCTGAAAGGCATAGGGAAAAAGACAGCGAAAGCCATCGTTGACAAGTTCGGCGAGGACACCTTCAGGATAATCGAGGAAGAGCCGGACATGCTGACCAGAGTAAGCGGCATAGGGGAGAAGAAAGCACGAGCAGTAGCAGAGGCGTTTCAGGAACACAGAGAGTTCGCAGAGACTGCCCTTAAGCTTCAGCAGTACGGCATCGACGGCGGATATGCTCTCAGGCTTTATAAGGTCTACGGGAGTGAGACGGTGGACAGATTAAAAGAAAACCCCTACGGTCTC
>CAMCER010000195.1 GCA_945873875.1 uncultured Clostridia bacterium | reverse complement strand
GAGAGCGTAATTTCCCTTTCTAGGTCATAAAAGGAAAAGCTGCCGGGGTTTGCCTGTGTCCCACGTTGATGGGATTATGGCACTCCGGCAGCTTTTTCCGTTATTTCGGTGTCCTTTTATTCGTATTTGTCTTTCTTTACACTATCCACGACGCTTTTCGGTACCTCGTATTTCGATGATCTCAGCTCTTCCGGAAGGCTTTCGGACCACGGAAGAAGGCTGTCGATGTCTTTCTGGCTGGTCTTCCCAAGCTGCGTGAGGACATAGGCGATGTATTTCTCGGGATCGACCTGGTTCAGCCTCGCCGTCCTTATGACCGTCATGAGGGTCCCGGCGGCCTTGGCTCCCTTCTCTGAATAGCTGAAAAGGAAGTTCTTCCTTGCCATCACGAAGTCCTTCACCGCCCGTTCACAGACGTTGTTGGTCATCTCGACGTAAGGATTGTCGAGAAACACCCTGAGGTCCTTCTCGATGTTCAGGCCATACGAAACCGCCTCCTTCAGGCTTCCCTGGAAGGAATCCATCTTTGCCTTCATGTCGGAGAACAGCTCATCCACGATCGGCCTCGACTGTTCCCTTCTTGCCTTGAGAAGGCCGTCCGCCGTGTCGGCGGCATGTTCCTTCTCTATTTCGAAGAGCTTCTGCATCTTCTTCAGGACTTCCGCCGCATATGATTTCGACAGAGCCGCTTTCTTCTTTGCTTCCGACGGAGCCGATTTCTCAACGAGGAGCACGATCTCCTCGAAACGCTTCCGCCAATGGAACCAGCATCTTGCCAGTGTTATCTGTCCTAGGGACTCGCCGGCAAGCGTGTCGTATCCGCTGTAGTCGTCGCAGACGACGACGCCGGAATAGTCGACGAAGAAGCTGATGATGTTCTCGGCCTTCCGGTCGGTGCAGAACCTGTAGACGGCAGAGAGCCTTTTATCCCATTTGCATGAGGTGTAGACGAACATCCTGCACGTCCTTCCGCTTTCCCTGCTGTTCCTGACGACCTTGAGTGTCGTCTCGTCGGCATGTCTCACCTTCGCCCTTTCCTGGGAATGGATGAAGTCATCGGAAATCCTGTCACTGATCGGGGCAAGCTCGTCGGCCACTCTGATGCAGTAATCGGCAAGCTGCACCCTCGAGATTCCTACCCCTGCGTCTCCCAGGATGCTTTCCAGCCTGTAGAGAGGGACTCCGTAGAGGAACTTCCTTGTGACGATGTACGCGCCCAGCGAAGGCGTCAGAAAAGAGTCGCCGAACTGGTCCGGAAGTTCCTTCACATCATTTTCACATGGTTTTCCGAGGCTATCGTCATAGACCTTATAGCGGTGTACGATGCACTTTGCCGGAACGGTCTCGACTTTGAAGAACGTCCTCGGATTGCCGCCGGCAACGGAAGCTCCGATGCTGTGGTCGACGACGCTGATCCTATCGAAGTCGATGCTTCCTCCGGTCTTGCTTCCCTTGGGGCGGCCTGCCTTGCTCACGAACTTCTTCTCCGGTGTTTCCGTTTCCCCGTCGGAATACTCCTCGTCGGCATCTCCGATGTCCGGCTTCTTGGTCGGATCGAACCTTTCGAGAAGCTGCTTCATGAGGGCGTAGTTCTTCTTCTCGACGGCGTCTATGAGTTTGACCATATGATCGTGAAGTTCCATCATCTCCGCGTTCTTTTTGTTCCTGAGGCGGATGATGGCATTGCCGACATTGCCGAACGCGGCGATGAGCTCCTCATCGGAGAGGGTGTCCAGATCGATGGTGTCAAGGTTGATTTTCTTGCTGTCTTCCATGCGATTATTATATCATATTAACAATATGGAAACAACATAAAAGCACGTATTTATGCGGTATTTTCCGATTTATTAATTTCAGATGATGAAACGAAAATGCTAGTAAAGTATCATCTCGTCGATTTCCTTGCTTGCGTCCTTCTGGACAATGCTGAGGCCATCCAGGAGCCACTGAATCTGGCGCCTTGTCAGGCTGACTGTGGCGCTTTCGCCTTTCTTCGGCCATCTGAATCTCCCGTCATGGAACCTTTTCTGATAGAGCCATGTCCCGTCATCGTCGATCTCCAGGATTTTTATGCTGTGCTTATTCCTTCCGCAGAAGACGAATAGGCTCTTCTTGTATTCCTCCGGACCGAAGGAGGCTGCTACCTTTATCGTCAGTGTCCTGATGCCGCATCTCATGTCCGTGAAACCCGGATAAAGATAGATGCCTCTGATTTCCGAAAGGTCGATCATAGTCTTTTCATGATCTCCGCAAGTCCGTCCGGATCCATCCTTACCTTTGTTCCGCTCTCGCCGAAAAAGGCAGTGACGTAATCTTCTGTGACCGTCACTACGACAAACTCTTTCTGTTCTTCTGGCAGATTCTGTTCCTCTCCTTCTTCTGGCCTTCCAAGTTCTATCTGTTCTTTCGCATGGTAATAAGTGGTCCTCGAAATCCCGTTGTCCTTGCAGAATCCGGATATGCTCTTCCCGCTGGCTGCGAATCCGTCCAGCAGTTCCTGATAGTATTCTTTAGATTTCCTCATGAAAAAATCCTCCCGACTCATCTTATCGGAAGGATCTCATCTGATATAGTGGGGCGAAATTACGCTCTCTTACTACTACTCAAAAAACTTTTGATATTTAGACTTTTTCGAGTAGAACGTCTATTCATCCGAAAGATGAGATGTGCTTTCTTCTTGAAACAGCTGATAACGGATGCGGATTCTATCCTCATTCAGCTTCTCTTTATATGTGTCAGGAAGGATAAAAAAGAAAGAGAAGACACCATCATCGGTGATGCTTTCATTCTTTTTGATGTCGATAGAAAGGTAATATAAGTTCGGGTTATCCGCATAATAATAAAGGTTATCCGTGACAAGCTGAATTTCTCCTTCGCTGTTATCCTGT
>CAMCER010000194.1 GCA_945873875.1 uncultured Clostridia bacterium | reverse complement strand
ATGTCGCCTGTGATTATGACATTCTTCTTTTTACTGAGAGTGTAGAAGAATCCTCTGTGAGGACATCCGGCGCAGAGTGTAGGCGGTCTCAGAACAGCCTCTTTCTCTACTTCGATGGTGTCCGCTTTTTCCCCTGTGACTGCTTCATGTACGATGTCCACATTCAGCTCATCGAATTCAGGGATGATCTCTTTTCCTGTGCATTCGATACCTGCCATCTTCAGGTGGTTTTCGATATACGGATCCATTTCCTCTACCACGTATACCTTATCGACTTTGGACGCGAATTCCTTAAGAAGCTCTGTAGGCATGGGGAAAGTCATTCCCAGCTTCAGATATGAAGCATCATCGCCGAAGACTTCTCTGGCGTACTGATAAGCGATACCTGATGAAACGACGCCGACTTTCGTGCCGTTATATTCCGGTTTATTTATCTCAGCTGTGCATGCGTACTTACGCATATCGTTTATCCTGCCTACCATATCTGCTCTCATTACTTTGCCGTTGGCAGGTGTAGCAACGAATTTCTTTATATTCTTCTTATATGGAACAGGTGCGACTTCCTTTCTCTCGCCGATCTCCACCAGGCTCTTGCTGTGGCAGACACGTGTGGTCATCCTCAAGAGCACCGGTGTATTGAACTTTTCAGAAAGTTCAAGACCAAGCATCATGAAGTCCTTTGCCTCCTGGCTGTCTGAGGGCTCAAGCATCAGGAGCCTTGCAGCTGTGGCGTAATTCCTGTTATCCTGCTCGTTCTGTGAACTGTGCATTCCCGGGTCGTCTGCTGATACCAGAACGCATCCTCCGGTCACGCCTGTATATGCGAAAGTGAAAAGCGGGTCTGCTGCCACGTTGACACCTACGTGTTTCATGGCTGCCATTGACCTTACGCCTGCCACCGAAGCTCCGATGGCTGCTTCAAGAGCAACTTTCTCGTTTGGCGCCCATTCAGAGTACAGCTCGTCTTTATACTGAGAAAGTGTTTCCAGGATCTCAGTACTGGGCGTTCCGGGATAAGCTGAAGCAAACACGAGACCGGCCTCATACGCACCTCTCGCGACTGCCTCGTTTCCTGTCATAATGACTTTCATGTTATTCCTCCTTACATTCCCATATATATGATCTTTACGGTATTATTTCATCCCTGCCTGCGGGCCTTCCCGTCCTCGATTAATGATAATAGAGCGGCCCTGCACAGACCACTCTATTATATCACATTTACTGTATTTATTTGCGTTTTCAGCTAATTAACCTTCCGCAAGTTTTTTATAGGTCTCGAGCCTGTCTTTAGCGTCATTTTCAGCCTTTTCGAAGAGCTGTTCAGCCTTGTCCGGGAACTCCTTCAGAAGTGAGGTGTATCTCACCTGACCCATGATAAAGTCTCTGAAGCTTTCTGTCGGCTCCTTGCTGTCCAGGCTGAACGGGTTCTTGCCCGCTTTCTTAAGATCAGGATTGAACCTGTACAGGTGCCAGTATCCGCTCTTTACAGCATCGGCAATGTTCTCCTGGGATTTGCCCATGCCTTTTCTGAGCCCGTGGTTGATGCACGGAGCATAGCATATGATCAGTGAAGGTCCGTGGTAGCTCTCAGCTTCCTTGACTGCCTTCATGAACTGGTTATTGTCTGCGCCCATTCCGACCTGAGCTACATATACGTAACCGTAACTCATGGCCATCATGCCCAGATCCTTTTTCTTGGTCTTCTTACCGGAAGCCGCGAATTTAGCTATAGCAGCTGTCGGTGTAGCCTTGGATGACTGTCCGCCTGTATTGGAGTATACTTCTGTATCGAATACCAGTACGTTGATGTCCTCACCGCTGGCCAGAACGTGGTCAACGCCGCCGTATCCGATATCGTATGCCCAGCCGTCACCGCCTACGCACCATACGGATTTCTTAGCCAGGAAGTCTTTCTTTTCCAGGATCTCCCTGACGAATTTGCTGGTGCTCGTCTTGGTCTTATACGGTTCGATGGCCTTTACTACCTTCTCAGCAAGCTCGATAGTGCCTTCGCCCTCTTCCATGTTGTCTATCCATTCTTTACAGATATCCTTTACAGCTTTACTGTCTGTGACATCAATAAGCTGCTCCATATTATCTTTTATCTTGGATCTCATCTGCTTAACGCCTTCTACCATACCGAGACCGTATTCAGCGTTGTCCTCAAAGAGTGAGTTTGCCCATGAAGGACCTCTGCCGTTCTTATCTTTGCAGTACGGCATCGACGGTGCTGATGCTCCCCAGATGGATGAACATCCTGTAGCATTGGCAATCATCATCCTGTCGCCGTAAAGCTGTGTGATGCACTTGATATATGGTGTCTCTCCGCAGCCTGCACATGCTCCCGAGAATTCGAAGTACGGCTGGCAGAACTGGCTGCCCTTGACAGTGTATTTATCAACGATATCATTCCTTGCCGGAAGATCCTGTGCATAATCCCATTTCTCAGGTGCAGTCTCGTTGATATCAAGCTGTTTCATTACCAGAGCCTTGCCCTTGGCAGGACAGATGTCTGCACAGTTTCCGCATCCCAGACAGTCCAGAGCGTCTACTACCATACTGTACTGGTATTTATCAAGGTCTTTGCCCTTGGCCGGAGCGGACTTGAATCCCTTTGGCGCATTCTTCAGTTCAGCATCGGTAAGCAGAGCCGGTCTGATGGCTGAATGCGGACAAACGAATGAGCACTGGTTACACTGGATGCATTTCTCAGGATCCCATACAGGAACTTCGTTGGCAACGCCTCTCTTTTCATAGGCAGCTGTTCCTGACGGGAACTGGCCGTCTGATCTGCCTACGAATGTGCTTACAGGCAGGTTGTCTCCTTCCTGCTTGTTCATCGGGATAACTACGTCTCTGATGAAATCAGGAACTTCCGTTTCAGCTGCC
>CAMCER010000193.1 GCA_945873875.1 uncultured Clostridia bacterium | reverse complement strand
CTGCATGGGTGAGCGCGCGTCATTGCAGTTTGATGAAGCACTCGATGCCGGCATAGATGTTAAGGACATATAGTGGATAAAATGCACCTGCGTTAAGGGCAGAAGAGAAGATCTGGATGATGAGACTGTGGTCCTTCCTGACTTTTCAGAGATAAAAGAGGACAAAGACGCATACGCGAAAAGTTTCGCGCTGCAGTACAGAAACAACGACCAGATCAACGGAAAGCGTCTGGCAGAGCCTTATGACAAAGACCTTTTCGTCATACAGAACATCCCTCAGAAGATACTGACAAGAAGTGAGATGGACCAGGTTTATGAACTGCCCTATGAACGCAATTATCATCCGTCATATGAAAAGGACGGCGGGGTACCTGCCATAAAAGAGGTGAAGTTCAGCATAACCGGGACCAGAGGCTGCTTCGGAGGCTGCAGCTTCTGCGCTCTTACGTATCATCAGGGAAGAGAAGTGGTCAGCAGGAGCAGAGAGTCTATCGTAAGAGAAGCGAAGATGCTGACTGAAGATCAGGATTTCAAGGGATATATCCATGACATAGGAGGGCCGACTGCCAACTTCAGAAAGCCGGCCTGCAGAAAACAGAAGACGAAAGGCGTTTGTCGTGACAGAGACTGCATGTATCCTGAGCCGTGTCCGGCTGTTGAGGCGGATCACTCAGAGTATCTTAAGATACTGAAGGAAGTGAGACAGCTTCCGGGAGTGAAGAAGGTGTTCATAAGATCAGGGATCAGATATGATTATCTCATGGCGGACAGCAGGTGGCAGACCTTCCTTGAGCAGCTTTGTCTCCATCACGTCAGCGGCACTCTTAAAGTGGCGCCGGAACACGCCTCGCCTTATGTGCTGGCAAAAATGAGGAAGCCTCAGATCAGCGTATTTGAAAGGTTCAGCAGAGAATATGAGAAGATGAACAGGAAACTGAAAAAGAAGCAGTACCTGATCCCTTATATGATCTCATCCCATCCGGGAAGCAGCCTTGATGATGCTGTGCAGCTGGCACTTTTCCTGAAAAAGACAGGCTTCATCCCCGATCAGGTCCAGGACTTTTATCCTACGCCGGGGACGCTCGCCACATGTATGTACTATACGGGAAAAGACCCGCTGACAGGGGATGAAGTCTATGTGGCCCGGGATATGGAAGAAAAAAAGATGCAGCGGGCCCTGATGCATTTTCATAAGAAAGAGAACCGGGATATGGTAAGAAAAGCCCTGATAAAAGCAGGGAGAAAAGACCTTATAGATATTCTGCTGAAAACTGGAGGTGGCCGCCGTGGGCATCATAGATGATCTGGCTGAGATACTGAGAAAATGCCATGAGGAATTTGAAGGACGCTCAAAGTGCGGGGCAGCCTTCAGGACAAAAGAACATTTCAGGGCCTCTGAGGGGAAAGACCGCGTCAGCAAAGCCGAGGTACAGGAAGATATTCAGGATGTCATAGTACGTGGAGATAATGTGGACTTTATGTCATATCTTCTTGATAAAAAGGATATGGCAGGAAAGATACAGCTTATTTATGCAGACCCTCCGTTTTATTCGAAGGGAAAGTATGAAGCGGTAATAAAAGCAGGTGACGACAGGATCAGGATACCGGCTTACGATGACAAGTGGTCAGAAGGTATGGGGCCTTATCTTGAGATGCTCTGCCTGCGGCTCATGTATATGAGGGAGCTGACGTCTGAGACAGGATACGTCTGTATCCATCTTGACTGGCATGTGGTGCATTACGTTAAGGTGCTGGCAGATGCAGTATTCGGAGAAGAGAATTTCGTCAATGAAATAATATGGACATACAAGTCAGGCGGCGCCACGAAAAAGAGGTTCGCAAGAAAACACGATACGCTTCTGCTGTACAGAAAGTCAGAAAAGAACTATTTCAGCCCGCAGAAGGAAAAATCATATAATCGTGACATGCGGCCGTACAGATTTGACGGCGTCGATGAATATGAAGATGAAAAGGGCTGGTATACGCTGGTAAATATGAAAGATGTCTGGGAGATCGATATGGTGGGGAGGACTTCATCCGAGCGTACCGGATACGCTACCCAGAAGCCTGAAGCTCTCCTTAAAAGGCTCATTGAAAGCTGCAGCAGGCCCGGTGATATCTGCGCGGATTTTTTCGGCGGATCAGGTGTAATGGCTGTTTCCGCAAAAGCTCTTGACAGGCGCTTTATTTTATGTGATATTGGAAAAACTGCGGCCGTATTCCAGCGCAAAAGACTGATGGAAAAAGGCATCGGATATCTGTATCTGGAAGAAGAGGGTATCGCAGATGACAGCAGGGATCCCGATATCTCTGTGACAGATGAAGATGGGAAAATAGTACTTAAATACGACGGCAAATGATATGTTCTGTGAACATTAAACAATAGAGCATAGGAGGAAGAGACTCAGAGAATGAATGAAAACAAGCAGGCTTTAAAAGACAGAAAAACACTGAAAGACAGATTTCTTGAGTGGAAGAGAAAGACCTTCACCAAGGATAACGTTAAGATGTTTTCTGTAGACATAATATTTCTGGTGATAGCATGTGCTGTCAGCGCTTTTGCAGTAGTATCCGTAATGGTGCCCAACGGCCTTACCACAGGCGGTGTCACCGGTATCGTAAGGATCATTCAGAAGTTCGTAGACATTGATTTTTCAGTGCTTTACTATATCGGATCCGGGATAATACTGCTTCTGTCCCTTATTTTTCTCGGCTTCAGAGAGATGAGAAAGATAGTTATACTGTCGCTGCTTTATCCGACAGTCATCGCCGTTTTTGAAAAGTTCGATTTCAGCCTTCTCAGCGAAAAGGATCTTATCCTTGCTGCTATTTTCTGCGGCGTGCTTATGGGCATCAGCAGCGGCATCGTGTTCTGGAGAGGTTATTCGTTTGCCGGCACTGAC
>CAMCER010000192.1 GCA_945873875.1 uncultured Clostridia bacterium | reverse complement strand
GATCGTAGATGAATGGACAGTGACATTTGATTCCGACGGCGGCAGCGCTGTTGAGGAACAGAAAGTCGCTGACGGTGATAAGGCATCCAAGCCGGCTGATCCGACCAAGGAAAATAACGATTTCGTTGGCTGGACACTTGACGGTGAGACGTATGACTTCGATACAGCAGTAACGAAGGATATCACGCTGAAGGCTGCATGGGACGAGATATTCGCTAAGAAGGGCGATGAAAAGTACTACAGTGCTGAAGATGCCATCGCAGCATTCGAAGAAGAAGCAGTACTTGAGATCTTGTCAGACGAAATGTCTGATATCACAGTTCCTGAGATCAACGGAACAGTCAAGAACGGCACACTTCAGACTATTAAGGTCAACGGTGTGGACGTTGCACCGGGCGAAAGCTATAACCCGGCAAAGGCTAAAATCGAGGCGGATATCGAAGCTCTCAAGGATGTAGTAGAAGATCTCCAGGATCAGATCGATGACCTGCAGGATCAGATCGACGCACTGGACGATACATATGCTACTGATGAAGAAGTGGCAGAAGCCATTGCGGCAGCCAAAGAAGCTATCGAAGAAGCCCAGAAAGCTGTCGATGCAGCTCAGGATGTGGAACTTGAAGAAAACGTGGAAGCTCTTGAGAAAGCCATAAAGGATGCAGTAGCAGCCCTCGAAGCAGCAGATGAGGCCACACTTGAAGCAGCCAAGGCATACACCGATGAAGTTGCGGCAGATCTCCAGGATCAGATCGACGATCTCCAGGATCAGATCGACGCACTGGACGATACATATGCTACAGACGATCAGGTAGCAGCAGCTATCGAAGCAGCTAAGGAAGCTATCGAAGAAGCCCAGAAGGCTATCGACGATGCTCAGGATAAAGCACTTGAAGACAGTGTTGCAGAACTGACAGCAGCTATCGATGCAGCAAAGGATGCGGCAGAAGCGGCAGATGCAGAAGTGCTTGCAGCAGCTAAGGCTTACACGGATGAGGCTGTAGCAGATCTTCAGAGCCAGATCGATGAACTGAATGAAACGACAGACAGTCTGCAGGATCAGATCGATAAACTTGATGACACATATGCTACAGATGCAGATGTTGCGGATAAGATCGCAGCAGCCAAGGAAGCTATCGAAGCAGCTCAGGCAGCAGTCGATGCGGCTCAGGATGCTGCACTTGCAGACAGTGTTGCAGATCTGACAGCAGCCATTCAGGAAGCGAAAGATGCAGCAGCGGCAGCAGATGAGGAAGTACTTGAAGCAGCTAAGGCATATACTGATCAGGTAGCTGGTCAGCTGCAGGATCAGATCGACGGTCTCCAGGATCAGCTGGATAAACTGGACGATACATTCGCGACAGATCAGGATGTAGCAGACAAGATCGCGGCAGCCAGGGAAGCTATCGAGGCAGCTCAGAAAGCCAAGGATGACCTTCAGGATGCTAAGATAGAAGAACTGGAAGATGCGATACTGAACATCGTCATCGACGTTCAGGAAGCTCAGAAGGCTGTCGATGAGGCACAGGATGCTAAGATCGCAGCACTGGAGGCAAGACTCACAGGCGCTGAGAGCCAGCTGGCAGCACTGAAGGCTGAGATCACTCAGAACAACCTGAACAGCATAAGCGTATCGCTCAAGGCAGCAGTTTCAGACTATAAGACCATCAAGCTCTCCTGGAACACCACCAAGATCACACTTGACGGCAAGGCTGTAACTTATGAGATCTACTGCAAGAAGGGATCCAGCAAGACATGGAAGAAACTTCTCACCAGAGACTGCAAGGGCGATGGAAAGCGTATGACTTATACATACAAGAACCTCGATACAGGAACCAAGTATCAGTTCTACGCTGTTCCGACTACGATATTCAATGACGAGCAGTATGTTGGTTCTGAATCAACTGTAGTATCAGCTAAACCGCTGCCGTCACGCGTAGTGACTACAGGCATCACCGCAGGAAAGCAGAAGTTCACTATCAAGTTCAAGAAGGTAAAGGGAGCTACAGGATATCAGATCGGATACCGTGACTGGACTAAGGTAAAAGAAAACTTCAAGCTTGTCAAAGGATCCACCAGCGTGATCTCCAAGACCATAACCAAGCTTGTCAGCAAGCATAAGTACACTGCAAGAGTACGAGCTTACAGACTTGTCAACGGCAAGAAGGTATACGGTAAGTGGTCGAAGATCAGACGTGTTCAGGTCAAATAATCTGAACAGATAAGACTGCAGGCATATGATCTCCGGGCGATCCGGAAATGAGCAGGCCCTGCGGCAGCTGGACAGATAAACAGACGACGGGAGGAGTGAGCGATCACTCCTCCCTTGTACATTCAGAAGATAATCGGGTGGTCCGGCCGGTTTTGTGATAGAATTGACGTGAAAACAGTACAGGATATGAAAAGCGGGGAATATATGAAACTGATATCGTGGAACGTCAACGGCCTGCGCGCCGTTATGAAAAAGAATTTTTACGAGTTTGTCGAAGAGGAGGATCCGGACATACTCTGCATCCAGGAGACCAAGATGCAGGAAGGCCAGGCGGATGTGGAGCTTCCCCAGTATCATAAATACTGGTGTTCTGCCGAGAAGAAAGGCTACTCCGGAACCCTGACTCTGACAAAGGAAGAGCCTGTCTCAGTCAGCACGGGCATGGGCATAGAGGAGCACGACAGTGAAGGGCGAATAGTCTGCCTGGAGTTTGAAGGCTTCTATCTGGTGAACGTGTATGTGCCTAACTCCCAGAACGAGCTCAAAAGGCTGGACTACCGCATGAAATGGGAAGATGATTTCAGGGCGTATGTGAAAGGCCTGGAAGAAAAGAAGCCCGTGATAGTATGCGGCGACATGAACGTGGCCCATGAAGAGATAGATATAAAGAACGCTGCGTCAAACCGGCGCAATGCG
>CAMCER010000191.1 GCA_945873875.1 uncultured Clostridia bacterium | reverse complement strand
TGGTCTACATACGTATACGTTTCTCAGAGTGGAGGTTCGGTCTTGCGGCCATCATAGCTCTCGCCCATGACTGTCTCATACTCCTTACGTTCTATCTGGTATTCGGCGTAACGGTAAACAACCCGTTCATCGCAGCCATACTCACGGTAGTAGGTTATTCCATCAATGACACCATCGTTGTCTTTGACAGGATCAGGGAAAACAAGAAATACATGCGCGGTGTCAGCAGACTGGATATGATAGACACAAGTATCAACCAGACGCTGGGACGTTCTATCATGACATCTTTCACGACTCTCATCGTAATGATTCCGCTGTACATAATGACGGGTCCTGCTATAAGAGAGTTCACTCTGCCGCTGATGGTAGGTGTAATAGTCGGCTGCTTCTCATCCATATTCATAGCAAGTCCGATATTCCACGACCTGACTACATTCGTAGAGAACAGGAGAAAGAAATACAAGGGGACAGGAAAGAAACGCAAGAAGAACAATTACGAAGGCATAAAGAAAGCAAAGAAGGAAAACGACGGAGCAGTAGTATAACTGACGATATTGATTACCCGGTCAGCGTGATCAGACCGGGTAATCATAATTATTGCGCAGGTGCATCAGAAGAAATATGAAGAGCAAAAAAGAATTTCTCGACAGGATAAAAGAACTCAATCCGGCTTATGACATGGTGCTCATAGAAAGAGCCTATGACACAGCTGAAAAGATGCATGAAGGCCAGCTCAGAAAATCCGGAGAGCCGTATATTATACATCCTATGGCCGCGGCTGAGATACTGGCCGAGCTTGGCATGGATGAAGACACTATAGTGGCGGGTCTTCTTCATGATGTAGTTGAGGACACTGAATACACTAAAGATGATCTGGAGAGAGATTTCGGAAGCAACATAGCTCTGCTGGTGGACGGCGTAACTAAACTGGGCTCTATAAAGTTTGAAAGCAAGGAGGAACGCCAGGCTGAGAACCTGAGGAAGATGTTCCTCGCCATGTCCAAGGATATCAGAGTGCTCATCATAAAACTTGCAGACCGTCTTCATAACCTGAGGACCATCAACTACATGAATGAGCAGAAGATACAGGATAAATGCAAGGAGACTCTTGAGATATATGCGCCCCTTGCCAGCCGTCTGGGAATGTATAATGTGAAATTCGAGCTTGAGGATATAGCTCTTAAATACCTTGACCCCAAGGCTTACCAGACGCTGAAAGACAATGTGAGCATGAAAAAAGACCAGCGCCAGAAAAACATCGATGCTGTAATCGACGAGATAAAAGAGGCGCTGAAAGATGTTGATATCAATTATGAGATCAAGGGCAGGTCCAAGCACTTCTACAGCATATATAAGAAAATGAAGTACCAGGACAAGCAGCTTGATGAGATATTCGATCTCATAGGCATCAGGATAATAGTTGAAAGCGTAAAGAACTGTTATGCGGTGCTGGGCATAGTCCATACCATGTGGAAGCCTATACCCGGACGTTTCAAGGACTATATAGCCATGCCCAAGCCTAACATGTACCAGTCGCTGCATACGACTGTTATAGGTGATTCAGGCAAGCCCTTTGAGATACAGATACGTACATACGAGATGGACAGAGTCGCTGAATACGGCATCGCTGCCCACTGGAAATATAAAGAGGGGGTAAAGGACGATCAGGAGGATGTGAAACTGGCCTGGCTGAGGCAGACTATAGAGCTTCAGAAAGACATGAAAGATCCGCAGGAGTTCATGGAGACACTGAAGGTGGATCTCTTCGCCAACCAGGTATTCGTGTTCACACCAAGGGGAGATGTGCTGGAGCTTCCGGCAGGATCGACGCCTCTTGACTTTGCCTTCAAGATACATACTGACATCGGAAGCAAATGTGTGGGAGCCAAAGTCAATGGCAAGATGGTGCCCATCGATCATATCCTTGATAACGGGGATATCATAGAGATCGTCACCTCGGCCAATTCGAAAGGCCCCAGCATCGACTGGCTGAAGATCGCCAAGAGCAGTACAGCCAGGAGCAAGATAAGATCATGGCTGAAGAAACAGAACAGCTCAGATACTGTCGACAAGGGAAAAGACATGATCGACAAATATGTGAGACGAAAGGGCCAGGATCCGCAGCATGTCTCAAAGAGCACATTCATAAACAGAGCCATGAAGGAGCTGAATGTGAATTCGTCGGATGAGCTCTATACTCAGCTCAGCTACGGCGGCGCTTTCCAGAGCAAGGTTGCCAATCTTCTCTTCAGGTATTATCAGGAAGAACTGAAGGAAAAAGAAGAAAAGCAGAAAAACGACATTGAGAACCTTCAGACTGATGAAAAGCATAAGAAAGTGCTCAAACAGCATGATGACGTAGGCATATCGGTAAGAGGTGCCGACAACCTTATGATCAGAGTGGCCAAATGCTGCAACCCGGTGCCGGGAGATGATATCATCGGCTTCATAACCAAGGGAAGAGGCATATCGGTTCACAGAGTCGACTGTGTGAATATGACTTCACTGCCTGAAGCAGAAAAAGTCAGATTCATAGATGTTGAATGGAACAAAGAAGAACTGGACAAAAACAAGACATATGACGCGGATGTCACAGTTATCGCGAAAGACCAGAAGGGACTGTTCTCGAACATTTCAAAGGCATGCGATGACATGGATGCCCATATAGCGGGAGTAAACGCCAAGAGTTCAAAGGATGAGACCGTCCAGATAACACTTACGCTTTCCATAGCCAATACAGCGCAGATGGAAAAGATACTCAGGACATTCAGAGGTGTCAGCGGCATCCTGGAAGTCTACAGAGGGTAGAGGAGGATATAGCATGAATATAAGTTGTGCGCAGACAGGCCCCGGCGGAGCCAACACATACATAGTCTGCGATGAAAAGACAGGCAAGGGATTCATAGTTGATCCCGGCGGCT
>CAMCER010000190.1 GCA_945873875.1 uncultured Clostridia bacterium | reverse complement strand
ACTGCGAAAAAGACATAAAGTCTTTTATCGATGAAGATATGGATGAGCTGAAAGACCGGCAAGTCATGGCTCTGTGCATATGCGTTCCGGATGAAGCTGCTGTAAAGTATGCTTTTGACAGGCTGGACAACATCATTGTTTTCGATCCGGAAAACCCCGTCCTTGTTAAGACTGAACTGGGCGATGAGATCAGTAAGAGCATCGCAGAAAAGCTGGAAGCCAGCAGATCAGTTTAGTGTTTTCCTTATCAGACTGTTTATGATATAATACAAGGAAGTATTGTTACAATAGCTGTAATGGAGGTATTGTACTTTGGATGACAGAAACACTAACAGATTTGAAAAACCATCAGACAGCGACATGAAGATGTCAACAATGAGCCGTTCTGAAAAACATAAGTCTCATAAGAAGTCCAGTGCTGAAAAAACAGGAGCTGAAGCCGGCACCAGAAGAAAGGCTTCTAAAAAGCCCATCGGTGCTGCTATAAATAAATTCAGAAGACACAGAAGAGACGTTGTCAGGAGAAAAGCTGCGGAAAAACGCGCAGAGGAAATAGATCAGGCAGCAGCTGTTGCTGAAGAGCAGGCTGCAGGAAAAAGCGGCAAAGGCGGAAAAAAGAAAAACCTGAAAAAAGAGTTCAAGAAATGGTCACTGAAGAAGAAGATACTCATTTCTATCCTCGGCCTTATTGCGGCGGTATTTGTCGTCTGCGTGATCTACGTTGCTGTAGTCGTTGCACAGGCGCCTAAGATCAATCCTGATAATATCTACGCTCACGTAGCGCAGCAGTCGACCTTGTATGACAAGACCGGAAAAGTAATAGAGAACGTTTTCGTTTCCAGCGGTAACCGTAATAACGCTGAATACAAGGACGTTCCTGAGGATCTGGTAAATGCCATCGTGTCCATAGAGGACAGAAAGTTCTGGACCCATAACGGTTTCAACTTCTGGCGTATGCTGGGAGCCATCAAGGACAGCGTATTCGGAGGCGGCAAGGTAATAGGAACAAGTACCATAACCCAGCAGCTCGCCCGAAACGTGTATCTGGCCGAATCCAAGAGCGCACGTACTATAAAGCGAAAAGTAACAGAAGCATATTATACTGTGCGTATAGAGAACAATCTTTCTAAAGAAAAGATCATGGAGGCGTATCTGAACACTATCTATCTGGGTTACGGCAGCTACGGCGTCAGAACAGCGGCCAGGACATATTTCTCCAAGAACCTGAAGGATCTGGACCTGATAGAATGCGCCGCACTGGCAGCACTGCCGCAGATGCCGGACAGTTACGCCCTTGTCAAGACCGTGGACATCGGATCAGTAAACAAAAACGACCCGAACCTGCTTTACTCTGATGATACTACGGCGTACATGTATAACGGAGACGCGTCAAAAGACAGACGTGAAAGGACTCTTCAGTACATGAAGGACGAGGGCTACATTTCTGATGCACAGCTTCAGGAAGCTCTCAAGGAAGATCTGAAAGACCACATCAAGATCAACAAGGACAGCTCTAATTCATATGCGTCATATTTCACTGACTACTGTATCGACACACTGGCAGAAGACATCATGAAGGAGTACAACTACTCATATGAAGATGCCCGCGACATGATATATACAGGCGGTCTCAAGATATATACGACTATGAGCAAGAGGATACAGAAGATCGTCACTAAAGAGTTCGAGCATTCATACAACTTCCCGTATGCTACCAACATAAGATACGACAGTGAAAGCAATATCCTCGATAAATACGGAAACATCCTGCTTTATGATTATGACAACATGTTCAATTCAAGAGGAAGTTTCTATCTTGAATCGGGAGATTACAAGGAGCTGAGCGACGGCGCCATAAAGGTATACGCAGGAGGCAGGCTCAACTTCTATGATACAGAGGTAGACGGCAATAAGGAGATCGCCGTGCAGTTCAAGCCTATGTGGCTTTATGACAGCGACGGCATATTCAGCTCCATCGAGAGCGGAACTCTGAATTTCCCGGCTAAGTATCTGTCAAAGGACAGCAGTGGCAACCTGATCATATCGAAGAAATTCGTCAAGTCAAAGCAGGGCAAAAAGTTCTTCGTAAGACGTGACGGATCACTTCTCATAAGAAAGAAATACTATTCGCTGAAGGAGCCTGTGAAACAGCCTCAGTCAGCAATGGTCATCATACATAATAAGAGCGGCGGAATACGCGCCATGGTAGGCGGAAGAGACATCGAAGGAAAGATGCTCTATAACAGAGCGCTGGGAACCAGACAGCCCGGATCTTCCATAAAGCCGCTGGCCATATATTCATCAGCCATACAGATGGGTGCAGATGCGGCAGATGCCGGAAAACCAATGGCATACAAGGGAACGGATACTTCCAACTATGGAAACTTCCTGACAGCATCAAGTGTGATACACGACGCGCCTATCCAGGGCCGCGACGACTGGCCGAAAAACTGGTATGAGGGATATAAAGGATATATGACCCTGAGAAAATCCGTTGAACAGTCAGTCAACGTCAATGCTGTAAGGATGTATGACGAAGTAGGATCAGACTATGCTATTTCCCAGCTGAAGAAGTTCGGTATAACTTCCGTAGTAGAAGGCGGAACCACCAATGACGAAAACCCGGCGGCTCTGGCTCTGGGTGGTATGACTAAAGGTATCTCGCCTCTGGAAATGGCAAGCGCCTATACCACATTCCCTAACGAAGGTGTCCATAAGACCAGCAAGTGCTATACCAAGGTCTGCAACAACAAAGGTGAAGTCCTGTTCAAGAGCAAGCAGAAATCCACCAGAGTTCTGGACAAAGGCGTAGCCTTCGTAATGACAGATATCCTTCATACTACAGTTGCACAGGGTCTGGGTATAAACGCGAACATAGGCTATCAGCCTGTTGCCGGCAAGACCGGTACCACATCAGACAACTACGATCTGTGGTTCGC
>CAMCER010000189.1 GCA_945873875.1 uncultured Clostridia bacterium | reverse complement strand
GCGACTAATTTCATCCAGATGGCAGCCATAA
The DNA here is from genome assembly GCA_945873875.1 of uncultured Clostridia bacterium. The sequence continues at coordinate 2,977 of CAMCER010000189.1, read as the reverse complement.
TCATCATGGTGTTCCTTATCGTGATATCACTGGTGGTGGTATCGAACACAGTAAAACTTACGGTGTTCGCAAGGTCACGGGAGATCAGCATCATGAAATACGTAGGCGCCACCAACTGGTTCATACGAGGGCCCTTCCTTCTTGAAGGAGTGATTATAGGCCTTGTTTCTGCCGCCATATCAGCAGGACTGACTTCAGTGGTATACGGCAAAGTCATCGACATCATCGGAAAAGACGTGGTGAACATCATGTCCACACCGATGGCTCCGGTAGGCTTCATGACGTGGAACCTGATCTGGATATTTGTCGCGCTGGGCGTAAGCATCGGAGCGTGCGGAAGCATCATCTCCATGAGACGCTTCCTGGATACATAGAGTTTGGTTATGGATTTTAAAAGGGAGAAAGCGAAAGCAGGAGAGAGCATGAGAAAGAAAAGCAAGATACTGATCATCATAGCGGTAGCCATGTCATTCATGGTCGCCCTGAGTATGACAAATGTATACGGCGAAAGCCTCGACTCCATAAACGACAAGCTGGATAAAAAAGAAGAACAGCTTGAAAAGGGTCAGAAGGAAGAAGAGAAACTTGCAGAGGAGATCTCAGACCTGGAGGAAAAGATCAGCGATAAAGAAGATGAGATACAGGATCTGCAGGAGAGCATAGGCACCACCAGGAGCAGCATCAAAAAAGTCCAGGGCGAGCTGGAAGAGATCGGCGAGGACCTGAACGAACAGGAAGATGACCTGGGACAGAGGCTCAGGAACATGTATAAGAGCGGCTCCGTGGGCTATGTGGATGTACTGCTGGGATCAAACAGCATCTCAGATTTCCTGACCAACGTGGACATGGTGCAGAGAATATATGAGAGCGACAAGAAGCTCCTCTCATCTCTGGAAGACAGCTTTGATAAAGTAAAGAAACAGAAGAGAAGACTGAAGGCACTCCAGAAGGAACTGAAGCGCGAAGAGACTAAACAGGAAAAAGAAAAAGAGTCGCTGGACAGCGATAGAGTCACAGTAGCCCAGAAGAAGGCTGAGAAAGCTGCCGGAAACCAGAAGCTGAAAGAACAGATCGAAGCTCTCGAACAGGAGCGTATGACCATAATAAACAGCCTGAAAGATTACGACGGCAGCGGTGTCGGAAACTATATAGGCGGAAAACTTGGATGGCCTGTGCCGGGCTATCACACCATATCATCCGGATACGGATACAGATGGGGAGCCATGCACTACGGCATAGATATCCCTGCTCCGGCAGGAACGCCGGTAGTGGCAGCAGAAGCAGGCACAGTCATCAAGGCTGAAGGCGGAAGCAGTTTCGGAAACCACGTAATGATATCTCACGGCGGAAATCTCTACACACTCTACGCTCATAACACTTCATTCGCATGCAGCGTAGGTGACAGAGTGAAGAAAGGCCAGACCATCGCGTACGTGGGAGCTACGGGCTTCGCTACAGGAAACCACTGCCACTTCGAAGTGTATAAAGGCGGAAACCAGTGGGGTGTTAACCAGGTAAATCCGATGCTGTATCTTTAAAAAAAGTGTGACCGATAAAGGAAATAATAAATGGAAAATCTGAGTCCGATAATAAAGGAAATACTGACTAAGAGAGGGATAACTGAAGAAGCAGATATCCGGGAGTTCCTGTCGGACAGACCACAGAAAACTTACGATCCATTTCTTCTCAGCGACATGGCAGAAGGAGTGGATCTTGTGCTGTCAGCCATAGATTCCGGAGACAACATCTGCATCTACGGAGACTACGACACCGACGGGATCACATCCATATCCATCCTCTTCGAGGTGCTGACAGAAGTCATAATGCAGTCTCATTCAAAGAGCAGGCTCTCTTACTACATCCCTTCAAGATTCACAGAAGGCTACGGACTGAATATACGGGCCGTGGACAAAATAAAAAGAGACGGGGCAGGCATGATCATCACTGTGGACTGCGGCAGCACTTCAGTGGAAGAAGTGGAACATGCCAAAGAGCTGGGAATGAAGATCCTGGTCACTGACCATCATAATATAAGCGACAGGCAGGCAGACTGCCTGATGCTGAACCCGAAGAAAAAGGGCGACAAATACCCCTGCAAGGATCTGGCAGGATGCGGCGTTGCCTTCAAGCTGGCCCAGGCTCTCCAGAGAAAAAGCGGCATATCAAAGAGCACTCTGAATAAGACTTTAGATCTGGTGGCAGTAGGAACAGTGGGAGACATCGTGCCACTTCAGGATGAGAACAGGACCATCGTAAGATACGGCCTTGGGACCATCAGAAAGGGCGAAAGAGAAGGCCTGAGAGATCTTATCGGCGCCATCTCACTTGATCCTGCGACCATAGGCTCAGAAGAGCTGGCCTTCGGAGTAGTGCCTAATCTCAATGCCACAGGGCGCATGGATACAGCCAAATGGGGCGTGAGGCTCATGCTCGCAGTAAGCAGGCAGCGGTCCATACAGATGGCAGAGAAAATAAGGAGTTTCAACGAAGACAGGAAGTATGTCCAGAAGAAAGCATTCGAGAAATGCTGCAGGATAGTAGAAAGCAGCCTGGATGATGAGGACATACTGATAATAAACGCAGGAGATATCCACGAAGGTATCGCCGGGATAGTTGCAGGCAACATAAAAGAGAAATATGAAAAGCCGACTCTCATCATCATGGAATCAGACGGTCTTCTGAAAGGAACAGGAAGAAGCATCGGAGATCTGGACCTTTTCGAGACCCTGAACAAGGCATCAGAACTGTTTCTGAAATTCGGCGGTCATAAGGCAGCCTGCGGCTTCTCACTTGAAAAAGATAATCTTGATGAGATGACCCGGATAGTCAGAGAAGAAGTAAAAAAACAGCTTGAAGAAGATCCGGAGCTTTTCAGAGAAGAGATGGACATCGATGCGGTGATCCTTCCAAGAGATGCCACTCAGGAGCTTTACGATCAGATAAACAGGCTGGAGCCCTTCGGATGCGGAAACCCCCA
>CAMCER010000188.1 GCA_945873875.1 uncultured Clostridia bacterium | reverse complement strand
ACCTGGCTGAGGAAATAATATATTATATAAAAAAGAACAAATGTTCACACATGGAGGTAAACATGGAAGTCAGAAAAGATGATAAAGAAAAAGCGCTCCAGGAAGCGCTGGCACAGATACAGAAACAGTTCGGAAAAGGCGCCATCATGAAGATGGGCGATGACTCAGCCAAGCTTAATATCGAAGCTATATCCACAGGATCCATCAGCCTGGACATAGCCACCGGCATTGGCGGGATACCTAAGGGACGTATAATAGAAGTATATGGTCCTGAATCATCAGGCAAGACCACACTTACACTGCATATGATAGCTCAGGCCCAGAAAAAAGGCGGAAAAGCAGCTTTCATAGACGCGGAGCATGCGCTTGATCCCGATTACGCGGCTAAGCTGGGAGTAGATGTGGATGAACTGCTGGTGTCACAGCCTGACACGGGAGAGCAGGCTCTTGAGATCTGTGAGATGCTGGTGAGAAGCGGTGCCATAGATATCGCTGTAGTAGACTCTGTTGCGGCACTGGTGCCTAAGGCGGAGATCGCAGGTGAGATGGGAGATTCCCATGTAGGCCTCCAGGCAAGGCTCATGTCACAGGCGCTGAGAAAGCTTGCAGGTATCACACATAAATCAAACACTGCTGTGGTATTCATAAACCAGCTCCGTGAAAAAGTAGGCGTCATGTTCGGTAACCCGGAAGTGACTACAGGCGGAAGAGCTCTCAAGTTCTACTCCAGCATGAGGATGGACGTACGCCGTATCGAAAGCATCAAATCCGGAGACACGTTCCTGGGCAACAGGACCAGAGTAAAGATAGTAAAGAATAAGGTAGCGCCGCCTTTCAAGTCAGCAGAATTCGATATCATGTACGGTCAGGGTATATCGAAGGAAGGAGACATATTGGACTGTGCAGTTGAGGCTAAACTGGTAGATAAATCCGGTTCCTGGTACAGCTATCAGGGAGAACGCATAGGTCAGGGAAGAGAAAATGTAAAGACCTACCTTGCTGATAATCCGGAACTTACTGAAAAGCTTGAGCAGATGCTCCTGGCGTCAGTTGTGAAACATGACGATTATCTGGTAAATGAAGACGGTGAGATCATAGAAGAAGCTCCATCCGGCGCTCCGGGCCCCAGTGAAGACGCATAAGGCGTAAGGCTCGGAACATCATGATCAGAAACATTACGGCCCTTGAAAAATCAAGGGTCGTGCTTTTGTCAAAGGGGAGAAAAAGTCGTTGACAGTGGGAAAGCCCTGTGATATCATGTATGACTGGAAGCCGCTCAAAATGGGTCTTAAATGCATATGCTGCCCATGATGGCGAGGCTGGAAAGAGGAGGTAAATAAATGTACGCAGTAATCGAAACAGGCGGTAAACAGTACCGTGTAAAACCCGGCGATCAGCTGAGAGTAGAAAAGCTCAACGCTGAAGACGGAGCGAAAGTTGAATTTGAGAACGTATTAGTTGTAGGAGAAGGTTCTGACGTAAAGATCGGAACACCTTATGTAGATGCAGCCAAGGTAACAGCTAAGGTCATCGAGACAGGCAAAGGCGAAAAGGTCATCATCTATAAGTATAAGGCTAAGAAGGACTACAGAAAGAAGCAGGGACACAGACAGCCGTACACACTGGTAGAGATCGAAGGCATCAGTGCTGATGGTACTACCGTTGAAAAGGCTGAGGAAAAAGAAGCACCTGCTGCACAGGAAGCACCAGCTGAAGAAAAGGCAGAAGAGCCTGAAAAGAAGACACCGTCACTCAAGTCCATGAGAAAAGCAGAACTCATCGAGTTCGCTAAGGAAAACGGCATCGAGATCGACGAAAAGGCAACTAATGCTGTAATGATCGAAACTATAGAAAACGCATTGAAATAGAGCGAAAAGGAGGTAAGGTCCTATGTCAAGTAAAAAAGGAGTAGGAAGTTCCAAGAACGGAAGAGACAGTGAGTCCAAGAGATTGGGCGTTAAAAGTGCAGATGGGCAGTATGTATCAGCCGGAAGTATAATCGTAAGACAGAGAGGAACTAAGATCCACCCGGGCAATAACGTAGGCAAGGGCGGAGACGACACACTCTTTGCAATGATAGACGGAGCAGTAAAGTTCGAGAGATTCGATAAGAAGAGAAAACAAGTAAGCGTCTATCCGAAAGAAGCATAGAAAAGCACTGAGGCCCCTGCTAGCAGGGGCCTTTTTTATGAGGACAGGCAGGATGTTTGTAGACAGAGCGAAAATAAAGATAATATCGGGAAAAGGAGGAAACGGTGCTGTTTCCTTCAGAAGAGAACCCTTCGTTCCTGAAGGAGGCCCTGACGGCGGAGACGGCGGAAAAGGCGGAGACATAGTCTTCAGAGCAGACAGAAACCTCCGGACCCTGATGGACTTCAGATACAAGAGGAAGTATCAGGCCCAGGCCGGTGCTGACGGAATGAAGAAAAAGCAGTACGGAAAAAAAGGCGAGGATCTGGTGATAAATGTTCCTGTCGGGACAGTAGTCATAGATGAGGAATCGGGACTTGTGATGCGCGATCTTACTGAAGATGGTGATTCCTTTGTCGCGGCTAAAGGCGGCAAAGGCGGCAAAGGCAACGTGCATTATAAAAGTTCTGTCAGACAGGCGCCTAATTTCGCAGAGGCCGGAGGGGAAGCAAAGGAAAGAACAGTCATACTTGAACTGAAATCCATAGCAGACGTTGGTCTCGTAGGATTTCCTAACGTGGGAAAATCCACCATCCTTTCAGTCGCCACCAGCGCAAGACCGAAGATAGCCAACTACCACTTCACTACCATCGACCCTAATCTGGGTGTAGCTGATCTGGGTCATACCAGTTTCGTGCTGGCTGACATTGCAGGAATAATAGAGGGAGCGCATGAAGGCGCAGGGCTTGGATTCTATTTCCTCAAGCACATCGAGCGCACGAAGGTGCTTATCCATGTGATCGACGTATCAGGATGTGAAGGCAGAGACCCTGTTGAGGATATGGACAAGATCAACGAAGAACTGAGGCAGTATTCAGAGAAA
>CAMCER010000187.1 GCA_945873875.1 uncultured Clostridia bacterium | reverse complement strand
TTAGTATACCAGATGTTATGGGTCCTTTTGTTGCACTTAGAGTGAGCATTCGCCAAAAAGAAATTGTGGTTAAAACTTGTGGGTTTCAGACTGTAGAAAATGGACAAAAAGACGAAAAACATCTTTTTTTGGCAAATGAGCTGTTTTTCGCCGCCGCAAAGGAATAACTTTTAACCGCTTTTCAAAATAAAAAAATTGCGGTTAAAAGTTGTGGGTTTCAGGACATGCGAAAACGGCCAGGGACCGGCGGACAAAGGAAAGACAGAGAACAGTTAAAGAAAAGTCAAAGGACAAACAACGCAAAGACAAAGGAAAAACAAAGGAAAACAATGAAGTACATTGAAGTAAAGATTTGCGCGGGCCGCAGATGGGTCGAAATGATAACGGCAGCCCTTGACAGCATAGGCATCGACAGCCTGGCTGTGAATGATCCGGCAGATCTTCAGGACATACTTGATAACAAAGAAGCATACAAATACGACTACATAGACGATGCGCTGCTTTCGCAGCAGGAAGGATCCGGCGGCGCGGGCGAAGGGGATCCGGCTTTTTCCCGGGAAGCGGAGATCAGTCTCTTCCTCACTGATGATGAGGAAGGCCGGGAGAAACTCAAAGAGGTAACGGCCCTTGCGGAAAAGATGAAGCAGGAGATCGCCCGCCAGGAAGAGACGAGGAGCGAGAAGGATCCTGCAGGCGAAGCCGGCGGCAGGCAGAAAGAAGGTAATTCTGACGAAGAGCTGCTTCGCGTAGAGAAAAGGATCGTCGACGATGGGGACTGGAAGGACAAATGGAAAGAGTTTTTCAAACCTTCCAGGATAACTGACAGGATCACAGTCAAGCCTACCTGGGAGGAATATGAACCAGAGCCTTGTGAGACTGTAATAGAGATAGATCCCGGCATGGCCTTCGGGACAGGCACCCATGAGACCACTTCGTCGTGTATAATGCTTATGGAAAAGTATCTTACTTCAGAAAATGCCGGGGTGAAAGACCCGGTATCAGGCTGCACAGTCCTCGATGTTGGATGCGGCTCGGGGATACTGGCTATCGCGGCGGCATTTCTCGGATGCGGGTCTGTGACGGGAGTCGACCTTGATCCTGATGCAGTGGAAGCTGCCAGGGAAAACGTGAAGATAAATCATGTGGAAGATAAGGTCCGGATCCTTGAGGGAGACCTTGCTGAGGGAATCGATATAAAAGCGGATATGGTGGTGGCCAATCTCACGGTCAATCTTATAGAGCGGCTGCTTTCAGACATAAAAAGACACATAAAAGACGGCGGCATATTCATCGCATCGGGCATACTAAGCGAGCAGGAAACCCGCGCAAAAGAGGCCATGAAAGCCCAGGGCCTCGAAGTGCTTGAAACAGCAAGCAAAGGTGACTGGTGCACTATAGCCGCAGTGAAGAGGTGAAAAGGATGAACAGATTTTTTGTAAGTCCTGCGAATGTAAAGGAAAAGAGCATAATAATAGATTCGAAAGAAGATCTGAAGCATTTGTCAAAGGTGCTCCGCTTAAAGCCAGGCGATGAGATCGAAGTCTCCGACGGCAAAGAGTGGGAATACAGGGCAGTGCTCACAGAGATAAGTACGGAAAATGCCGTGGCTGATATCACCGACAAGCAGGCCTTTGCGAGGGAGCCGGACCTTTCAGTGACGCTTTTTCAGGGGATCCCCAAGCAGACTAAAATGGACGGCATCGTCCAGAAGAGTGTGGAGCTTGGCGTGAAAAAGATCGTCCCTGTGTTCATGGAAAGAACAGTTGCCGTGGACAGGGGGAAGACAGATAAAAAGGTCCAGCGGTGGCAGAAGATCGCCTCTGAGTCAGTCAAGCAGTGCAAGAGAGGTATGATACCGGAAGTGGCTGAGCCTGCTGACATGAAACGGGCCGTGAGCAGTCTGGCGGACTTTGATCTGGTGGTATTCCCCTACGAAAACGAGCGTGACAAAACCATAAAAGACATGCTGCGCGAGCTGGATAAAAAACCGGAGACCGCTGCCGTGATCATAGGCCCTGAAGGCGGCTTCTCGGACAAAGAAGCAGAAATGATCAAAGAAACAGGCGCCGAAGCAGTCTCTCTGGGAAAGACAGTGCTCAGGACAGAGACGGCAGGACCCGCGGCTATCGCCATGATCATGTACGAGCTTGAATTGTAACAGAAAAACCTGCGCGTGGCGCAGGTTCTTTGTTTTCATATATCTTCTGCCGGGACAGGGCCCTTGCAGCTGCTATTTCCAGCTGTCTGCTGTCTCGCAGGCTTTCTTTACGGATTCTTCGAGGACTGCGTCCACATCTATGCCCTCGATGTCAAGGCCTTCTGCCTTTATCACATCGAATCTTCCGATCTCGAACATGTCAGCCACGCCGCGAACATAATCAGTGCCGAAGTCTTTGTCGCCTATGTAGCCGCCGCTGGTGGTGATGTAGACCATTTTTTCAGCCTTGCACAGTGACTTCGCCTCTGGTCCTTCATAGCAGAAGGTCAGGTTGGTGACGAAAACGTTCTCAAAGTAGACCTTCAGAAGGGACGGGAATGAAAGATCCCAGTAAGGCGCCGCGATGACGATGGCATCAGCAGATGCGAATTTCCGTGCGTATCTGAATACTCTGTTGTCCCATGCCTCTTCTTCGATGAGTTTCAGCCTGTAGTTAAGGGATTTGACGCCTATGGCCTCGATGGTCTCGTTCTTGAGAGCCACTTCCGTTACATGCACATCGTTTCCTTCGCTGAACCTGTCGATGAATTCTGAGGCCAGATGGTAGGTCCGTGATTCTTTATCGGGTTTCATGCAGCAGTTGACGAATAAAAGTTCCATATCTATACCTGGCCGGGCTAATAAGCCGGCGTTCCTTTCTTTTACTGATCCTGGCGGTTTCCGGCAAATCAGAAGACATGCTTTTGGCCCTGTCTGGGATGGCTTTCTCAGCCGGTCCGCACCAGATGATTTTAAATCTGTAAAAGCTCAAAGTCAACGAAGATAAGACATGTTCATGAAAAAAACCAGACGATTTTTCAAAGGGATTGTTGTAGAATTATAT